>NZ_JBEYVO010000036.1:0-127957 GCF_040644055.1 Streptomyces sp. NPDC047043 | reverse complement strand
GACGGCAGCGGACTGATAGCCACACCCAGCACCCCTGGGCGACCCAACCCTACGAATGGCTCGATCAACCCGATCAAGAAGGTAGAGCGGACTGATCCGGTCCCGTTGCAGAAGTCGGCCGTCTCGGGCCCGGCAAGCACGCAGCGGCAGGGACGGGCCGATGACCGCCAGGAAGGCGATCGGCCCGGACCGGTGGGGGGACCGGTCCGGCCGGGGCCATCAGTCGTCGGGAAGGCCCGCGCCGCTGAGCGCCGGCACCGTCTTCTCCGGGCGGGCCAGGGAGCGGGCGCCGAGGCGGAACTGGTCGAGTGTGTCGATGATGGTCCGGCCCACCGGGGTGTGGCCCCAGATGCTGATGCCCTGGTGGGTGCTGGGCTGCCAGGTGGTCTCGTCGACGACGATCGGGTTCCAGCCGACCTCCCACTCGAAGCCCGAGGGGGTGCGGGCGTAGTAGGAGAGTTCCTTGTCGTTGGTGTGCTGTCCGACGGACAGGGCCATGTCGAAGCCGAGTTCGTGCACGCGCTCGTAGCTGCGGGCGAGGTCGTCGAGGCTCGCCGCCTGGATGTTGAGGTGCTGGACGCGGGTGCGGATCGGGTCGACGGGCAGGCCGCGCACGGCGGCGATGGCGATGGAGTGGTGGCGTTGGTCGACCCGCAGGAAGCGGATCTTGAGCTTGATGCCGCTGATGGTCTCGTCGATGTAGTCGGTGAGACGGGCGTCGAAGACGGTGTTGAAGTAGCCGCGCATCAGGGCCGGTTTGGCGGAGGTGATGGCGACGTGGCCCATTCCGGAGTCGCCGGTGACCCAGCCGGAGGCGAGCATCCGCAGCGGCTCGGCCGAGGTCACGGGCGTGGTGTAGATCTCCTGGGTGATGCCCTTGGGGCCGGGAAAGCGCAGCAGGCGTTCGACGCCGCGCAACTGCGCTTCTTCCTTGGCGCCTTCGAGCACCGGCACGCCGTGGGCCCGTACGCGGGCCTCGATCCGCTCGAAGGTGGCGTGGTCGTCGATGTGCCAGCCGGTGGCCACGACGTCCTCGGCCGGGCCGCGCCTGAGAAGGAAGCGGCACTCCTGGTCGTCGAGGCGGAAGCGTACGACGTCGGTGTCGAGGTCGTCGCGGTGCATACCGATGGCGTCGGTGCCGAAGCGGCGCCAGTCGGCGAAGCGGTTGGTCTCGATGACGAGGTAACCGAGGTGGACCGAGCCGAAGACGTCCGCGTTCATCGGCGGCCTGCCAGGAAGTCGGCGCACAGCCGGTTGAAGAGCTCGGCGCGTTCGAACTGCACCCAGTGGCCGGTGTTGGCCACCTCGTACAGGTCGCAGTTGGGCATGCGCGCGGCCAGCATCCGGCCGCCGGCGGGCCGGTTGACCTGGTCCGCGGCGCCCCACAGCACCAGGGTCGGCACCGGCAGCCGGTCCAGGCGCCGGTCGCGGGTGAAGTCCATCTTCCACAGGGTGCGCAGGGCGTTCGGGCCGGACGGGCGGCGCAGCGGGGGGGCCGCGACGACCTCGGGGTCGATGCTGGCCTCGTAGCGTGCGTCGATCACGGAGTCGGGGACGTCGGCGGCATTGAAGACCAGGTAGGTGCGGATGAACCTCTCCAGCTTCAGGCGCGAAGGGCCGTCCCCGGAGTAGTAGTTGAGCAGGCTACTCAGGCCCGGCGTGGGCAGGGCGCGGGTGGTGCCGATGCCGCCGGGGCCCATCAGGACCATACGGTCGACGCGGTCGGGGGCGTCCAGGGCGAGGCGCAGGGCGGCGGCGCCGCCATAGGAGTTGCCCACCAAATGGGCGCGCTGCAGGCCGAGTTGGTCCATCAGCCCGCGCACTCCGTCGGCCAGGTGGCCGAACGGGTCGGCGCCGTCGACTCCCTTGGTGCTGCGGCCGTAGCCGAGCAGGTCGGGCACGATGACCCGGTACTCCTTGGCCAACTCCCCGATGTTCCGTGCGTAGTTGGAGACGCCGGAGGCGCCGGGGCCGCCACCGTGCAGGAGCAGGACGGGCGGGCCGTCGCCCGTCTCGGCGACGAAGATCTTCTTGCCTGCGACGTCGAGCAGCGACTCCTGCATCGACGGCGGTGCGGCGTACGTGGTCATGGTGTCCTCAGGCGGTGGCGGTCACGGTCGGGTGCGGTGCCGGGGCGAATCCGGCGGGCGGCGGCGGGAGTTGGGCTCCGGCGGGCGCGGCGGCGTAGACGTAGGCGTCCGGGCGCAGGGCGAGGGTGGCCACGCGGCGCCCGGTCAGCCAGGGCAGCAGGACGCCGTCGCTGTCGACGACCGTGCCCTCGGCCGGCCGGGAGCCCGCCGGCCGGACGGCCAGCGACTCGACGCCCAGGCGCTGCCACGCCGGCTGCGGGGTGGGCAGCCCGAGGTGCAGCAGCAGCCAGCGCCCGCCGAGCACGTCGTCCAGGCGTACGCGTTCGCCGTCGGGGCCGGTCACCCAGGGTTGTGGGATCTGGTGGCCGGAGGCCTTGGTGCGGGGCCGGGCCTGGAAGCCGTCGTTGTAGTGGGCGACGGGGATCCAGTTGGAGTCCTGCAGCCAGTCGCTGAAGCCCGTGACGCGGTTGAGGAGCGGCATGACCGAGTCGCGGACCCGGGTGACCGCGCGCCGCCGCTCGGTGATGATCCGGCCGACGAACACCGCCCGCTCGGTGACCTCCTTGACGTGCGGTTTGCGCTCGGCCTCGTAGGAGTCGAGGACCGACTCGGGCAGCTGCCCGCGCAGCACGGCGTCGAGCTTCCAGCACAGGTTGGCCGCGTCCCGCACCCCGGCCGCCATGCCCTGGCCGATCCACGGCGGCATGGCGTGGGCGGCGTCACCGGCGAGGAAGACCCGGCCGACGCGGAAGCGGGCGGCGAAGCGGACGTGATGGCTGTAGACGGTGGCCCGCAGGATCCTGATCTGGTCCCGGCCTATGCCGTACGTGGCGACCATGGAGTGGATCGCGTCGTCGGTGGTCAGGTACGTCTCGTCGTCGCCGGGCAGGATCGGGAACTCCCAGCGGTGGTGGCCCAGCGGGGTCGGGCAGTCGACCGCCGGGCGGGCCGGGTCGCAGCGGAAGCGCAGCCGGTCGTGGTCCGGCCACGGCTTGAGCATCTCGGTGTCGATGACCACCCAGCGGTCCTCGTAAGTGCGGCCCTCGTAGCCCACGTTGAGCTGCGCGCGGGTGAGGCTGGAGCCGCCGTCGGCCGCGATGACGTACTGCGCGCGCAGGCGTCGTACGGAATCGTCGCTTGTGGAGACCACGGTGAGCTCGACGCCGTCGGCGTCCTGGCGCAGCCGCAGGCACTCGTGCCGCAGCAGGATCTCCACGTTCGGGTAGCGCTCGGCCCCGTGGCGCAGGACCTGCTCGAGGGCGGGCTGGTAGATGAACATCTGCGGCGGGTGGCCGTGGCCGCGCGGGGTGGGATGCGCGCTGACGAAGGTCCGGCCGCGGGCGTCGACGAAGTCGAGCGGCCGCTCGGCCAGCATGTCCTGCTTGAGCCGTTCGGCCAGGCCGATGCGCTGCCAGATCCGTACGACCTCCTCGTCGGTGGAGATCGCCCGGGCCCGGGAGAAGACCTCCGCGTCCCGCTCGATCACCACGACCCGCAGGCCCAGCGCCCCGAGCAGGTTCGCGGCGGTCACCCCCGTGGGCCCGTAGCCGATCACCGCCACGTCGTACGCACTGCCCTCGGCTCTGTCCTCGGCGCTGACTTCACTCACCAGGCCACCTCACTGTCGTCCCGCCCGTCACGGCTCTTGCTGTAGCGATTACTACAATTGGAATGGTCGATACGGTAAGCTCGGTCCCGGAGACGGTCAAGCGCCGGTACGACGGGAGGGCGCATCGCACGACCGGGCCGCGCACTCCCCTGCAGCGGGTGACCGCCATGGCGGCGAACGGGGCGAAGTCACTGGTCGGCGCGCCGGATTTCCTGCGCCGCGGTCTCCTGCCGGCGCTGAAGTGGCGGCCGACGCAGCCGCGCGGGCGGACGGTGTTCCTCGAGGTCCGCGAGATCGCCGGCCGGAAGATCGCCGAAGTGACCCGCATGGCGGCGAACACTGGCCCACACGACGGCTGGAGCACCCGAGCAGCCGGCCTGTCAGCCACCCCCACGCAGCACCCGCGACAACCCCAGCGCCGCCGTCCGTACCGCGGGCGCGAGTTGGGCGGGGCTGAAGCGTGCTCGGGGGACGGCCACCGAGAGGGCGGCGACCGTGGTGCCGCCGGCGAAGACGGGAGCCGCGATGCAGCTGACGCCGAGGGCGGCCTCCTGCTCCTCGTAGGCGAGACCCGAGACCTGGATCTTCTCCAGGGTCGTGCGCAGGCGTGCCGGGTCGGTGATGGAGTACGGCGTCAGGCGCGGCAGCGGCCCGGACAGCAGCTCCTCGGTCAGCTCCGGGCCGGAGAAGGCGAGCAGCGCCTTGCCCACCCCGGTACAGCTCAGGGGCAGGCTGCCGCCGATGCGGGAGGGCAGTTGCAGCGCCTCGTGGCCGTGCATGCGCTCGAGGTAGACGACCTCCATGCCCTCGCGGACTCCGAGGTGGACGGTCTCGCGGGTGGCTTCGAACAGGTCCTGCAGGAAGGGCAGGGCCGTCTCGCGGAGGTCGAGCCGGTGCGGGACGAGCGAGCCGAGCTCGAAGAGTTTCGCGCCGAGCCGGTACTGCGGGCCCGAGCGCTCCAGCCAGCCCAGCCGGACGAGGTCCGCCGCCAGCCGGTGCACCGTCGGCTTGGGGATGCCCGTGTGCTCCGAGAGTTCCGACAGGCGGAACGGGCCACCACTCGGCTCGAAGGAATCGAGGATGACCGCCGCCTTCTCCAGCATGCTGCCGTTCGCACTGTTCCGTGCCACGGAACAAAGTTTGTGTGTTCGTCGGCCGACTGTCTATATCGATTCCGAGTCACCGCTTCTCCTGCCCCTTGGAGGCATCCCGTGTCGAACCCCGCCCCACTGGCCGTGGTCAAGGCCGCCGACCTGCTGGAGGAGGCCACCCGCACCCAGGTCGCCTGCGCTCCGGTGCGCGGCCTCCTCGACGACGGCGATCTCGAGGCCGCGTACGCCGTGCAGCAGCTGAACGTCCGGCGCGGGCTGGACGCCGGGCGCCGGATCATCGGCCGCAAGATCGGCCTGACCTCCCCGGCGGTGCAGCGCCAACTCGGCGTGGACCAGCCGGACTTCGGCGCGCTGTTCGCGGACATGGCGGTGGCCGACGGCGGTGAGGTGCCCGCCGGGCGGCTGCTGCAGCCCAAGGTGGAGGCCGAGGTCGCGCTGGTGCTGGGTCGGGATCTGCCGCACCGGGAGTGCACGGTCGTCGACGTGCTGCGCGCGGTCGACTTCGCGCTGCCCGCGCTGGAGATCGTGGACAGCCGTATCGCGGGCTGGGACATCTCGCTCGTGGACACGGTCGCCGACAACGCCTCCTGCGGCCTGTACGTCCTCGGCGCCACGCCCGTGCCGCTCACCGCGGTCGACCTGCGTGCCGTGACGATGAGCATGACCCGGAACGGCGAGACCGCCTCCGAGGGCACCGGCGCCGCCTGCCTGGGCAGCCCCCTGAACGCGGCGGTCTGGCTGGCCTCCGCCCTCGCGGAGCGCGGCGACCCGCTGCGCGCCGGCGACCTCGTGCTGACCGGGGCCCTGGGCCCGATGGCTCCGGCCGCCCCCGGTGACGCGTTCGAGGCCCACATCCCGGACCTGGGCTCCGTGCGGGTCGGGTTCGCCCCGGAAGGAGCCCGGAAGTGAGCAGCAAGACCAAGGTCGCTGTCATCGGGTCAGGCAACATCGGCACCGACCTCATGATCAAGATCCTGCGGCTGTCGGAGCGCCTGGAGATCGCCGCGATGGCCGGGATCGACCCGGACTCCGACGGCCTGGCCCGCGCCCGCCGACTGAAGGTCGCCACCACCCACGAGGGCGTCGAAGGCCTCGTGAAGCTGGACGAGTTCACCGACGTCGACATCGTCTTCGACGCCACCTCGGCCGGCGCCCACCGCCACCACGACGACGTCCTGCGCCCGCTGGGGCGCACCCTCGTCGACCTGACCCCCGCCGCCATCGGCCCGTACGTCGTGCCGCCCGTCAACGGCGACGCCCATCTCGACGCGCCGAACGTCAACATGGTCACCTGCGGCGGCCAGGCCACGATCCCGATCGTCGCGGCCGTCAACTCCGTGAGCCCGGTGCACTACGGCGAGATCGTCGCCTCCATCGCCTCCCGCTCGGCCGGTCCCGGCACCCGGGCGAACATCGACGAATTCACCGAGACCACGTCCTCCGCCATCGAGCAGGTCGGCGGCGCCGCGCGCGGCAAGGCGATCATCGTGCTCAACCCGGCCGAACCCCCGCTGATCATGCGGGACACCGTGCACTGCCTGGTCTCCGACTGCGCCACCGAGGCCGTCGCCGCGTCCGTGGAGGAGATGGTCGGCCGGGTGCAGGCGTATGCGCCCGGCTACCGGCTCAAGCAGAAGGTGCAGTTCGAGCGGGTGGCGTCCGACGACCCCCTGCGCACCCTCGCTCCCGGCGCCGGCGACGCCCTGAAGGTGTCCGTCTTCCTGGAGGTCGAGGGCGCCGCCCACTACCTCCCGGCCTACGCCGGCAACCTCGACATCATGACCTCGGCCGCGCTGCGCACCGCGGAGCGCATGACCGCCACGGAGGTGGCAGCCCGATGACCCGTCTGTACGTCCAGGACGTGACCCTGCGGGACGGCATGCACGCCGTACGCCACCGTTACACCGTCGCCCAGGCCCGCACCATCGCGGCCGCGCTCGACGCCGCCGGTGTGGCCGCGATCGAGATCGCGCACGGCGACGGGCTGTCCGGCTCCAGCATCAACTACGGCGTCGGCGCGCACACCGACTGGGAGTGGATCGAGGCCGTCACCGACGTCACTCAGCACGCGGTGCCCACCACCCTGCTGCTGCCCGGCATCGGCACCCTGCACGACCTGCGGCAGGCGCACACCCTGGGCATCCGCTCGGTGCGCATCGCCACGCACTGCAGCGAGGCCGACATCGCCGCCCAGCACATCGCCGCGGCCCGCGAGTTGGGCATGGACGTCGCCGGGTTCCTGATGATGTCCCACATGGCAGAGCCCGCCGAACTCGCCCGCCAGGCCAAGCTGATGGAGTCCTACGGCGCCCACTGCGTGTACGTCACCGACTCCGGCGGCCGGTTGACGATGGACGGCGTCCGCGACCGCTTCCGCGCCTACCGCGAAGTCCTCGACCCGGCTACGGAGTTGGGCATCCACGCCCACCACAACCTGGGCCTCGGTGTCGCCAACAGTGTGGTCGCCGTCGAGAACGGCGCGGTACGCGTCGACGCCTCGCTCGCCGGACAGGGCGCGGGGGCGGGCAACTGTCCGCTGGAGGCGTTCGTCGCGGTCGCCGACCTGATGGGCTGGGAGCACGCCTGCGACCTGTTCCCGCTGATGGACGCGGCCGACGATGTCGTACGACCGCTGCAGGACCGCGAGGTGCGAGTGGACCGCGAGACGCTCAGCCTCGGCTACGCGGGCGTGTACTCCAGCTTCCTGCGCCACGCCGAGACCGCCGCCGCCCGCTACGGCCTGGACACCCGGACCATCCTGGTCGAGGTCGGCCGCCGCGGCATGGTCGGCGGTCAGGAGGACATGATCACCGACATCGCACTCGACCTGGTGGCGCAGGCGGAGGCCGCCGCCTGACCGTTCATTCGCCGGGGGCGGACAGCTCTCCGCGCAACCGCCGTGTCCGCAGGGCCAGTTCGAGCTCGAAGCGGCGGTCGGGGTCGTCCAGGTCCTCGCCCCACAGGTCCCGGATCTGGCGCAGGCGGTTGCGTACGGTCTGGGGGTGGACGCCGAGCCGGGCGGCCACCTCGGGTGCGCCGCCCTGGGTCTGCAGCCAGGCGAGCAGCGTCTCGGCCAGGCGGCGGGCGTGTTCCGGTCCGGCTTCGGCCAGTTGGGCCAGCCGGCGGCGGGCGAGGTCGTCGATCAGTTCCTCGGCGGGGAGCAGGACAAGCGCTTCGGTGTGGTCGCTGCAGCGCAGCAGCCGGTCCTGGGGAAGCAGTCCCTGCTGGATCAGTCCGACGGCCGCCGCCGCCCAGCGCAGTGAGATGGCGGCCCGTGTCACGGGCACGCCGGGGCCGATCGCGCCGGACCAGCCGCCCATGGCGCGGTGCAGCCGCTCGATGCGGCCGGGTGCGTCGGGGTCGGGAAGCACCAGGCGGGGGTGTTCGCCCTCCATGTCCTGCAGGACCTCCTCGCCGAGGGCGGGAGTGACCAGTTGCTGGGCGGGACGGAGCAGGACCACCACGGCGACCTCGGCGGGCAGGGGCCACTCGAGGGCGGCGGCGCGTTCGGCGAGGGCCGGGGTCGGGTCGGTGCGGTGCTCGGTGAGGAGCAGGTCGATCAGCAGCCGCCGGCGGCGCAGGCGCTCCCCGGCCTGGCCCGCGGCGACCTCGGCGTATCCGTCCAGCGAATGGGACACGAGCTCGTCGAGGTACTCGAACGCGGACTCGGCGAGCTCGTACATCGCGGGCGGGGGCATGTCGACCTTCTGCCCGATCTCGGCGAGGCTGCGCCAGGCCAGTCGTACGTTCAGCCGGTAGATCGCCTGGAGGGAGTCGAAGCGCCGTCCCCGCTCGGCCTGGGTGCGGCCGAACTCCCGGAACACTTCTGGGAGTTCGCGGGGCCGTTCGATGTCGGCCGTCAGCCGGGCCACGAAGTTCTCCAGCGCCAGCCTGATCGCCAGGAGTGCCTTCGGCTCGCCCTTTTCGTCGGTGGTGAGCTCCAGGCCCGGGTACTCCTCGCGCATGGCGCGCAGGATGTCCTGCGCGATGTACGGGACCTGCTGCATGGCCAGGCCGGCGAACCGCTGCACCTGCTCCGGCGGCACCTTGTGCCAGGCGGGGGGCGCGGGCACGGGCAGCACCTCCTGGCGGTCAGCGGTGTGCATCGACGGGCGCGGGCGCCGCCCGGTCGCCCGCCTGGTCGGGGAAGGTGACGAGCGGCACGTTCGGCTGCTCGGGAGTGGCGCTGAGGGCGGAGACGAGGCCGACGGCGGCGGCCGCGGCCAGGGCGGCGGAGAGTACGCACGTCAGGACGGCGGCGAAGATTCTTTGCATGGGGACGAGGAGCCTCTCGGTCGATGAGGTTGTCACCCAGCGTTCCGGCCCGGTCCGGCACGATCAGTATTAAGTCGGTGTTGACACCGAGTCAATAGCGGCTTAATTTCGCCGGTCATAACTACTTACTCCCCGGTAGGCCGCTGTCGCCCCGGGTGAGCCGGACCGTTCTCCGCACTGTCGCACGGTTCGCATCTTTCCGCTGCCACCGGAGTGCCCTCATGCGCCGTACAGCTTCCGTTCTGCCGCTCGCTCTGCTCGGTTTGGGCGTGTTCGTGCTGGTCTTCGGCCAGCTGCTCGGCCAGTACGTGGAGCCACGCGTCAAACGCACGCCCCTGGACGTCGACACGACGTCGGTCCTCACCGGGGCCGGCAGCTACTTCGACGCATCGGCCCTGGCCACGGTGGACGGGAAGCGGATCACGATCACCCGCCGGATCGTGGGCGACGTGGCCGCGAGCGAGCGCAGCGGGAACGCGGTGTGGAACGTCTCCACCCAGATCGACACCCCGAAGACCCTGCCGCTGCGGGATCCGCGCAGGTCGCTGCAGTGGACCACCGAGCGCTGGGTCACCGACCGGCGGACCAACCTGCCGGTGCACTGCTGCGGCGAGCAGCCGTCGTTCCGGGGCGACGCCTACCTGAAGTTCCCCTTCGACGTGCGACGACGTACGTACACCTGGTGGGACGACGTGCTGGGCGCGGCCGTACCGCTGAAGTTCTCCGGCACCACGACGGTTCTCGGCCATGAGGGCTACGTCTTCGCCGGCACCGTGGCGCCGAAGCCGACGGGCGTTTTCCGCCAGGTGCCCGGGGCGCTGATGGGGCGGCCGGGGCAGGGTCGGGTGCGGGCCGAGGAGTGGTACGCCGACGCGGGGATCGAGCTGGCGGTGGAGCGCCGTACGGGCCGGATCATGAACGCGCGGATCGCACCGAAGGTCACTCTTCGGGCTCCCGGCGCCCGGCATGACGCGGTCACGCTGCTGGCGAGCGACCGGCTCGAGTTCACCGATGCGACCCGGCGCGCCCAGGTGGCGCAGACGTCGCGGGACAGCCGGCGGCTGGAGGCCCTCGGGGAGACCGCGCCCGTGCTCGGCACGGTCGCGGGCGGTGCGCTCGCGGCCGCAGGGATGATCCTTCTGGTCCGCGGGCGGCGGCGCCCGGCGGTGGGCGGCACCTCACAGGCGGTCGACAGGGCTCACACAGATGACTGATCCGGGCCCGCGGCCGGACGGAAATTGTCACGTAGGTGCGTAGCCAGATCGAACTGCCTTTCCGAAAACTGACGTTACCTACCGGTAAGCCTGTGTTCCCCCGGACCGGCCCAACCGTCACACAACGTCACCACCCAACGTGTCTTCCCGGACGCCCGGCTTCCCCCTTGAGCCCCGTAGATCCCCCACCGACGAGTTGGAGCACCGATGCCCCAGCACGCTCCTTCCCTGGTCCCCGGCCAGGAGCACTTCGCCCCCGCTCATCCCCGCAGCGCTCGTCCCGGCACCGACGTCACCGCCGCCGACCCGTCCCCGCTCCCCCGCCGGATCGTCTTCCTCGCCCGCCGTGACCTGGGCAACCCGGCCGCCGGCGGCTCGGAACTGCTCGTCGACCGCATCGCCGGCGGGCTGACCACCGCCGGGCACCAGGTCACCCTGCTGTGCGGTGGGCCTTCCGCGTACCGCGACTACCGCGTGGTGTCGGCGGGCGGGGACGCCGGTCACTTCCTGCGGGCCCGGCGGGCGTACGCCCGTCAGGTCGGCGACTGCGATCTGCTGGTTGAGGTGTGCAACGGCATGCCGTACCTGGCTCCGCTCTGGCACAAGGGCCCGACGTTGTGCCTGGTCAACCATGTGCACACGGACCTGTGGGACATGCGCTTCCCCGGCCCGGTCGCCCGCCTCGGCCGCAGGCTGGAGCACTGGGCACTGTCGGGCTCGCACCGCGACAGCCTGATGGTGGCCGTGTCCGACTCCACCGCGGCGGCGCTGCGCGGCATCGGCGTGGCACCGGAGCGGATCAGGGTGGTCCACAACGGGGTCGAGGACCCCGGACCGCTGCTGCCCAAGTCCGCCGAGCCGCTGTTCGTGGCCGTGGGGCGGCTGGTCGAGTACAAGCGCATCGACCTGCTGCTGCGGCTGTGGGAGCGGGTGCGTCCGGTGACCGGCGGGCGGCTCGTGATCGTCGGCGACGGCCCCGAGCGGGAGCGGCTTCAGGCCATGGCCGGTCCCGATGTGCTGTTCACCGGCCGGGTCTCGGAGGCCGAGAAGCACCGGCTGCTGTGCGAGGCATGGCTGCTGCTGCATCCGTCCCTGGTGGAGGGCTGGGGCCTGGTGGTCACCGAGGCCGCCGCACGGGCGACCCCGGCCGTCGGCTTCGACGTCCCGGGGCTGCGTGACTCCGTCGTGGACGGTGTGACGGGCGTACTGGCCGGCGGCGAGAGCTCCTTCGCCGCCGCCTGGTGCAGCCTCGCCCTCAGCCAGGAACGCCGCTCGCTCATGGGCCGCGCGGCCGAGGCCCGTGCGGAACAGTTCCGCTGGAGCAGCACGGTCCGGCAGTTCCGCGAGGTGGCGACAGAGGCGTGCGGCCTGGGCGGACCAACGCTCGCGGAGGCCATTGGCCAAGCCCGGTCGACACACGCGGAGGCCTGCCGCACCCACGTGTCCAGGTCCGCGGAGGGCTACGCCGCGGGTCGCTCGACGCCCGCGGACGACCACGGCACGACTCGCTCGACGCCCGCAGAAACCCGCCGCACCGCCCTGACCAAGCCCGCGGAGGACCACGACACGACTGGCTCGACACCCGCGGAGGTCAACGGAACGACTCGCCCGACGCCCGCAGAAACCCGCCGCACCGCCCCGACCAAGCCCGCGGAGGACCACGACACGACCCGCTCCACACCCGCGGAGGCCAACGGCACGAGTCGCCCGACGCCCGCAGAAAGCCGCCGCACCGCCCCGACCAAGCCCGCGGAGGTCAGCGGCACGGCCCGCTCGACACCCGCGGAGGTCAACGGCACGAGTCGCCCGACGCCCGCAGAAAGCCGCCGCACCGCCCTGACCAAGCCCGCGGAAGCCGACGCCACGGGCCGACCGACCCCCGCCGAGGCCTGCCGCACGGCCCTGTCCACGCCTGCCGAGGCACCCGTATCACCGGACTCGCCCATACCCGCCGATCCGGCGGCGCCCTCCGGCCCGCCCATCCCGTCCCGCCCACCGATACCGTCCGATGCGACCGAGATGACCGGCCCGTCAACCGCGCCCGACCCGGCCCTCCCCGCGCCGGCCACCGGCCCCCTCCTGCCAGGTATCCCCTCGCCGCGCCAGGCGGGCCGCCATGGCTGAACTCGTCCGACGTCCCCTGCGGGACCCCTCCCTGCGCCGTTCGCTCGCGCTGTTCCGGGCCTTCATGCGGGAGCAGTCCGACCCCGATCGCTGCTACACGCTGCTCGCGCGCGACGCGGTTGCGCAGGTGGCGCGGCACACGGAGCTGGACGGCCGGATCGTGCTGGACGTCGGCGGTGCGGGTGGGCACTTCACCGAGGAGTTCCGCCGCCAAGGTGCCCACGGCTTTCTCTTCGAGCCCGATCTGCGTGAGCTGTCCTCGCGTGGTCGTCCACCGGAGGGCTCCGTGGTCGCCGACGGCTATCTGCTGCCGCTGCCCGACGGCGTGGCGGACGTGTGCTTCTCCTCCAACGTCCTGGAGCACGTGGCGGACCCGGAGACCTTCCTCAGCGAGATGGTCCGGGTGACCAGGCCGGACGGGCTCATCTACCTCTCCTTCACCAACTGGCTCTCCCCGTGGGGCGGTCACGAGACCGCACCCTGGCACTACTTCGGAGCGCACCGGGCGCGCAAGCGCTACCGCCGACGCACCGGGCGCGAGGCCAAGCACACCGTCGGCGAGAACCTCTTCCCCCTGCACATCGGTCCCACCCTGCGCCATGTCCGCGGCCGCGAGGACGTGGGCATCGTGTCGGCGCGCTCCCGCTACTGGCCGTTCTTCCCGGGCGCGATCACCCGCGTCCCCGGGCTGAGAGAGATCGCCACCTGGAATCTCCTGCTGATCCTGCGCAAGTCACGCTCCAGCGAGGCACGTTCATGAGCACTACGGTCCAGGCACCCGCGCACCCCGCCCCCGCACCGACGGCTCCACCCGCGATGCGACACGGACGGCGCCTGCTGTTCGGGTTCTGGGCGGCCGTACTGACGGCGTTCCTCGCGGTGTCCCCCGGCAGGACGACCTTCGAGACCAAGCTCGCCGTGGCCGTAGACCCGCTGCGCTTCCTCGGCGATCTCGGTCAACTCTGGCACGACCGCGCCGGGTTCGGCGGAATCGCCGACCAGAACGTCGGCTACGCCTTCCCGATGCTGCCGTACTACGCACTGATGCATCTGATCCACGTGCCGGTGTGGCTCGCGGAGCGGCTGTGGCTGTCGGTCGTCGTGACCGCCGCGTTCTGGGGTGCGCTGCGGCTGGCCGAGCGGCTGCGGGTGGGCACGCCCGCGACCCGGCTGCTGGGCGCGGTGGCGTACGCGCTGTGGCCCACCTTCACCATCGTCGTCGGCTCCACGTCCGCCGCCGCGCTGCCCGGAGCCCTGCTGCCCTGGGTGCTGCTCCCGCTGACCTCCGCTTCGTCGAGCCCGCGGATCGCCGCCGCCCGCTCGGCCCTCCTCATCCCCTTCATGGGCGGGGTCAATGCGGCCTCAACTCTGGCCTCTCTGCTGCCGGTCGGGCTGTATCTGCTGAGCCGGCCGAAGGGGCCGCGGCGCCGCGCGCTGCTGGCCTGGTGGCTTCCGGGGGTGGTGCTGGCGACCGCCTGGTGGACGGTGCCGCTGCTGCTTCTGCACGTCTACGGCGTGGACTTCATGCCGTACGTCGAGCAGGCGGACACCTCGACCGCCACCATGTCCGCGACGGAACTGCTGCGCGGGGCGGGCAACTGGGTGGCGTACCTCGACTTCGGCGAGGCCTGGCTGCCGGCCGGCTGGACCGTCGCCGCCTCCGTCGTCACCGTGCTCGGCTCGGCGTTCGCCGCCGCGCTGGGTCTTGCGGGGCTGGCCCGCCGGGATCTGACGGAGCGGCGCTGGCTGCTCATGACCGTGCTGGCCGTCGTCCTGATCGCCCTCGCGGGCTACGGCGGCTCCCTCGGCGCGCCCTTCCACCACACCGTGCAGACGTGGCTGGACGGCTGGCTCCGGCCGTTCCGCAACATCTACAAGTTCCAGCCCGGCCTCGCCCTCGCGCTGGCCCTCGGCCTGACCCACCTGACGGCGGTCGTCGCCGGACGCCGGGGCATCCGGGCGCCGCGTGTCCGCCGGTACGTGCCCGCGATCGCCGCGCTGCTCGTCCTGCCGGGCCTGGCCTGGCCGTATGTGAACGGCAGCATCCTCCAGCCGGGCGGCTTCACCAAGCTGCCCGCCCACTGGCAGCAGGCCGCCGACTGGCTGGACGCGCACTCGGCGGACAGCCGTGCCCTGGTCGTCCCGGCCACCGCGCACGGCGTCTACACCTGGGGCTCCCCCATCGACCAGCCCTTCGACGTGCTGGCCAAGTCCCCTTGGGCGCAGCGGGACTTCGTGCCGTTCGATGCCCCCGGTTCGCGCCGTGCCCTGGACGCGGTCGAGCAGGCGCTGACGTCCGGCGGCGCGGTGCCGGGCCTCAGGTCCTATCTGGCCCGGGCGGGGCTGTACGACGTCGTCGTACGCAATGATCTCGACCCCGACCAGATCGGCTACGTCCCGCCGCAGACCGTCCGGCGCACCCTGGAGGCCTCCGGCTATCGCAGGGCCGTCGGCTTCGGCCCGCTCGTGACCGCCGGACGCATCCCCTCCGACACTCCCGTCCAGGTGCAGGGCCTCTACCCGCGTCTGCAGGCGGTCGAGATCTACGAGCCCGCGGGCGCCGCCGGGCAGCCCGGCCGCGTCGGGATCGGCGCGGCCGGCGACACGGCCGTCGTGAGCGGCGGGCCCGAGGCGCTGCTCCAGCTGTCCGCCGACCCTGGGCTGCGCGACCGTCCGGCCGTGCTGGCCGGGGACGCTCATCCGGGAGTCGGTGTGCCCGCGGTCAAGGCCGTGGCCGACGGGATGCGCCGCGCCGACACCCGCTTCGGCCTGGTCAACGCCAACACCTCGTACACGTACACCCCGACCGAGCGGAACCCGTCGGGCAGCCTGCAGGACCCGGGCGAGCAGCCGAAGCAGATCCTGCCGGTGCGCGGCGCCGACCACCAGACGACGGCCGTGCTGCGCGGCGCGGCCTCGGTGACCGCCTCCAGCAGCGGCAACTGGCTGTTCCAACTGCCGCAGTACGACCCGGTGAACGCCTTCGACGGCGACCCGGACACCGCCTGGGCCGAAGGCAGCCCGGGCCGGGCGGCCGGTCAGTGGCTGAGGGTCGACTTCGCCGAGCCGACCGAGGTGCCGTCGTCGATCCGGCTGACGCCGCTGGCCGCGGACGCAACGCGGCCGGCGCCCACCCGGGTGCGGATCGAGACGGACCGGGGTTCGGCCGTCAGCGCGCTGCGAGCGGACGGGGCCCGGCAGTCGGTCCGGGCGCCCGAGGGCAGAGCGCAGTGGCTGAAGGTCGAGATCCTGGCCGTGAAGTCGGCGCACCCGGGGCTGTCCGGCGCCGGTTTCTCCGAAGTGTCGGTGCCGGGCGTGCAGGTGACCCGGCTGCTGGCGCTTCCGAGCGATGCCAAGTACACCGAGGCCGACGCTCAGGTGTACTCGATGCACCGCGGAACCGACCCGGGCGCGCTTGCGCCGGCCACGGAAGAATCAGGCCTGCACCGGCAGTTCGACACCTCGGACCCGGCCGCGTACGCCATCTCGGCACAGGCCGTACCCGTACCCGGCGATGCACTGGACCGGCTGCTGGAGCGAATCGCACCGGGACAGCGCAACAGGATCACCGTCTCCGCCGACTCGACCAGCCGCACCGGCCTCTCGCTCAGCCCGCGCAACCTGGTCGACGGGGACCTGACGACGGCCTGGATCGCCGGCGACCGGCCCGTGATCCATCTGCGCTGGCCCGGCAAGAGGAAGATCGACCAGATGGTCCTCGGGGCGGCGGGCGGCCTGTCCGCCCGTCCCGAGCAGATACGGATCACTTCGCCGTACGGCGCCGCGACGGCCGGTGTTGACTCCGATGGACTCGCCCGGTTCGGGGCGATCACCACGGACCGTCTCGACATCACGATCACCAAGACCGCACCGCTGACTCTCTACAACCCCGTGGCCGACGGGAGGCTTCAACTGCCGGTGGGCCTGGGCGAGTTGTACCTACCGGCACTGGCCGATCTGCGGGTGTCGCAGCCGAAGCCGGACGCGCGGTTCTCGCTGCCGTGCGGGCAGGGCCCGGCGCTGGACGTCGACGGCACGCTGCACCCGACGAAGGCTTCAGGCGTGGTCCGCGACCTGACGGAGCATCGGCCGGTGACGGTGGCGCTGTGCGCCGGCACGGCGAAGGACGGCCGCCTGGAACTGGCCTCCGGCAAGCACCGGTTGGAGGCCGGTGATGCCGGACCGCTGGCCATCACGGACGTCACGCTGTCCCAGGGCGAGCCGCGAGCCCTCTCCGGCACGGCGGGCCGCGAGGTCACCGTGGACAAGTGGACCGGCGACAGCCGCGCGGTGTCCGTGTCCGCCGGGTCGGGCGAGGCGTCGTATCTGCGCACGTACGAGAACGTCAACGAGGGCTGGCGGGCCACGCTGAACGGCGAGAAGCTCACGCCGGTCCGGCTCGACGGCTGGCAGCAGGCCTGGCTGATTCCGGCCGACCACTCCGGCACCGTGCGCATGGAGTACGAGCCCGCCGGGCTGTACGAGGCAGGGCTGGCCGGCGGGGCGGTCGGTGTCGCGGCGCTCGTGGCGCTCGCCCTGGCGGGTCGGCGGCGTACCGTTCCAACTTCTGCCGGGGATACGGAAGTTCCTCCGACGCCTGGGCTGCTGCTCGGGACGGTGGCGCTGACCGCCGTCATGGCGCTGGTGGCGGGACCCCTCGCCCTGATCGTGCCCGCGCTCGCGCTGGTCGCCCGGTGGCGGCCCGGCGCCCTGGGCCCCGTCGCGGCGGTGGCCATGGCGGGGGCGGGCATCGCGGCGGCCACGGGGGCGGGCTCGCCGGTCTCCGCGGATCGCGGCGCATTCGGCGCGCTCGCCCAGGTGCTGGCGCTGGTGGCGCTGTCCGCGGCCGTCGTCACGGTCGGTACCGGCAGACCGCCGAGCGGCAAGCGGGCCGGTGCGCGGTGACCGCGCTCGGAGCCAACCCCCGTACCGGGCACGGCAGATGGCCGGCTCCGAAACGGCTGGCGTTCCCCACTGTCGACGAGGTCTCCCGGCACTGTCTCAGCGAGGTCGAGCCGGAGACCGTCCACATCGAGGTCCATCTGCCCGGCCGACCCGATCCCCGGCGGCTGCGGGACGCCTTCCACCGGGCTCTGCTGCTCCACCCGCGGAGCCTGGTACGCCAGGCGCCGCACCGTTGGTATCGGCGGTCCTACGAGTGGGAGTTGACCGGCACGCCGGACGTGGACCCGGTGAGCTTCGCCGGGAGCGGGACCGACGCCCTGGCGCGGGCCCGCTCCCGGGCGCTCGCGCTGTGCCCGCCGCTGTCCCAGTCGCCGCCGGTGCGCCTGGAGGTGATCAACCCGAGCGCCAGACGAACCGTCCTGCTCCTCGCCCTCCACCACACCGCCCTCGACGCACCGGCCGGCCTGCGCCTGCTCGCCACGACCGCGGCGCTCTACGCCGGCAAGGGCACCGTCGCGGACGTGCCCGCTCCCGTGCGCCGATCGCGCTCCGAACAGCACGGGGACGGCATCCTGCGCCGTACCGGATGGGCCCGGCCCGCGCGGCTGGCCTCCGCCGGGCTGTCGTCGGCAGGGTCCGTCGTGCGCAGCAACGGCATGCTGCTGAGGGAACTGCCGCTGCCCCAACACCCGGATGCCGTCCCGGACTTGGCCGCTCCCTGGACCGTCAACGACCAACTCCTGGTTGCCGCCTCGCTGATGGCGGGCCGCTGGAACCACTCCCGGGGCAGGCGCTACGGACCGGTGCGGATCACGATGCCGGTGGACGACCGTTCCCTGGACATGGCGATGCCCATCGGGAACGGGACCCGCCTGGTCGAGGTCCCGGTGTCGCCCGCGAACCGCCATGAGGAGCTGCTGCTCCTGGCACCGCGTCCCGATCCGGCCGCCGTGGCCCGGTTGCTGCACACCACTGCGCAGCGCACCCGGGTGCTGAAGTCGCTGCGGCGCGCACCGCTCGGGCCGGGGGCGGCTCTTCTGACGGCTCCGCTGCTTCCGGTCAGCGTGCGCGGCGCGCTCACCCGCGGGGTGCGGCGGGCCGTCGCCCCTTGGACCTCGACCCTGCTGCTCAGCAATATCGGGCGGGTGCCGTATCCGCTGGATTTCGGCGAGGCAGGGCGGGCCCAGGCCGTGTGGTTCTCGGCGCCCGCGCGCATGCCCCGCGGACTGAGCGTGGCGGCGGCATCCACCGGCGGGCGGCTGCAGTTGACGCTGCGCTGGTCGCGCGACCTCTTCGACGACGACGCCGCCCATACTTTGGCCCGCCTCTTCGAGGAGTGCCTCTCCCTGACGTACGGCCCCCGGAGCACGCCATGACCACCTCTGCCGCCAAGGCCCCCGGGTTGCGGGACTTCTACGAGGATCCGGCCGTCCCGGTCGCCTCCGGCACGGACCGCAGCCTGCGGCAGGCCCGGATGCTGGCCCGCGCGCTCGGGCCCGTACGGCCGGGCCGAGCGCCCGCCACGGTGCTCGACGTCGGCTGCGGGGACGGTTCGGCGGGTGCCGTCGCCGCGCGTGTGCTGGCCGGGCACCGGATCGTGGGCGTCGACTGGTCGCAGGACGCGCTGCGCCGGGCGGCGCGGCGGCTGCCGCAGGTGGTGCGGGGCGAACTGTCCGGCGGCGGGCTCCCGTTCGCCTCCGGCAGCGCGGACGCGGTGCTGTTCAGCGAGGTCGTCGAGCATCTCGTCGACCCCGACGGCGCCCTTGACGAGCTGCATCGGGTGCTGCGGCCGGGCGGGCATCTGATGCTGTCCACGCCCAACCTCGCCGCCTGGTACAACCGGGCGCTGCTGCTCGCCGGCGTCCAGCCCGTCTTCTCGGAGGTGAGCCTGCGCCGGGTGCACGGCAGACCGGGCAGCCAAGTCGTGGGCCATCTGCGGCTGTTCACGGCGCGCGCCCTGCGGGAGTTCGTGACGGCGTCGGGCTTCGAGGTCGTACGGCTGGAAGGCGCCCCCTTCCACGGGGTGCCGCGTCCGCTGCGCCCGCTCGACCGCCTGGCCTGCCGGCTGCCGTCCCTCTCCTCCATCTTCCTCGTGCACGCGATCAGGCGGTAGCGCGATGGTGTGGGGAGTGGCTGCGGTGCTGCTGGCGAACGTCCTCTACAGCACCGGGTTCGTGCTGGAGAAGCGGGCGCTGGCCGGCCTGCCGCCGCTGTCGGCCGGACGGCCGGGCCGGGCGGTGCGGCTGCTCACCGGGAGCCCGCTGTGGGTCGGCGGCGCGTCGGCCCTGGCCCTCGGGTTCGCCGCCCAGCTCGCCGTCTACCGCGTCCTGCCGATCGCGGCCGCGCAGGGGCTGTTCGTGTCCGGGCTGGTGCTGCTGCTCGTGCTCTCCTCGGCGGTGCTCGGCGAACGCCTCACGGCCCGCGAGCGGCGTGGTGTCGCCGTCGTCGGCCTGGCGCTGCTGATGGTGGCGGCCTCGCTGCACACCGGCAGCGAGCCGATCGGCCGTACGGCTTCGGTCGGCACCCTGCTCGCTCTGTGCGCACCGGCGCTCGTCCTCGGCCTGTTGCTGTACGGCGCGGCCGAGCTGCGGGGGCGGCGACAGCACCGGCCGCCGCCGACAGGTGTGGCGTACGGCGTGGCGATCGGGCTGCTGTACGGGGTCAGTTCGCTCGCGATCAAGGGGGTGTCGGGGCGTCTGGCGCAGGCCCCGGACCTCGTCGGTGCCGTACCGGCCCTGCTCGCCTCGCCCTACCCCTACCTCCTGCTGCTCACCGGAGCCTTCGGCCTGGTGCTGTCGCAGACGGCGCTGCAGCGCTGCCGGGCCTCGCTGATCGTGCCCGTGTGCACGACGGTGACCTGCGTGTTCAGCGTGGCGAGCGGCACGGTCGCCTTCGGCGAGCCGCTCCCCGAGGATTCCGTGCGGCTCGTCCTGCGGCTGGGCGGCACCATGCTCGCCCTGGCCGTGATGCTCACCCTGCCGCGTCACGACGTAGGCCGTTGAAGGGAACTCACCGATGAAGTCCGACGACCCGCTGCTGAAGCTCCTCGTCTGCCCGCTCGACAAGGGCCCGCTGGTCCTGGACGAGCCGGGCTGCGCGCTCTACAACCCGCGGCTGCGTCGCCGCTATCCCGTGGTCGACGGCATCCCGCAGCTGCTGCCCGCCTCCGGACAGCCGGCGTCGGAGGAGGAACTCGCACGGCTGCGCGGCGCCCTCTGACCTGGCACCCGGCTACGCGAAGGCCACTTCCGGGAACCCGCCGGACTCGTTGAGCTCGGCCCAGACCGTCTTGCCCTGCCGGGCGTGGCGCGTGCCCCAGTGCTCGGCGAGCTGGGCGACCAGGAGCAGGCCGCGCCCGCCCTCGTCGAAGGTGCGGGCCCGGCGCATGTGGGGGGTGGTGCTGCCGCTGTCCGAGACCTCGCACAGCAGGGCACGGACGGGGGCGCCTCCCGGCCCCCCAGGGGGCTGCGGGAGGATGAGGCGCAGTTGGATGGGCGGGCGGCCGTAGCGGATGGCGTTGGTGACCAGTTCGCTGACCACCAGCTCGGTGGAGAAGTCGAGTTCCTCCAGCCCCCAGGCGCTCAGCTGCTCGGAGACGCCGGCCCGGACGCGGGCGACGGCGGCGGGGTCGGGGGCCAGGTCCCAGGTGGCGACCTGGCGGGCGCCGAGCGCATGGGTCCGGGCCAGCAGCAGTGCGACGTCGTCGTCCGGCCGGGCGGGCAGCAGGGATTCGAGCACCGTGTCGCAGGTGGCCTCCAGGGACGGGGCGGACTTCGCCAGGGCCTGGCGCAGCCGGCTGAGCCCGGCGTCGACGTCATGGTCGAGGGCCTCGATCAGGCCGTCGGTGTACAGGGCGATCAGGCTGCCTTCGGGCAGGTCGACCTCGGCGGCCTCGAAGGGCAGTCCGCCCAGGCCCAGCGGCGGTCCGGGCGGGAGTTCGAGGAGATCGACGTTTCCGTCCCGGGTGACCACGGCGGGCAGCACATGCCCGGCCCGGGCCAGGGTGCAGTGGCGGGAGACGGGGTCGTAGACGGCGTACAGGCAGGTGGCGCCGATCTCCCCGTCGGCCTCGCCGACCGGGTCTGCGGTGGCTTCGGTGGCCAGCCGCAGCACGACGTCGTCCAGGTGCGTGAGGAGTTCGTCGGGCGGCAGGTCGATGTCGGCGAGGGTGCGTACGGCGGTCCGCAGGCGGCCCATGGTGGCGGCCGCGTGGATGCCGTGCCCGACCACGTCGCCCACCACCAGGGCGACGCGGGCTCCGGACAGCGGGATGACGTCGTACCAGTCGCCGCCCACCCCGGCCTGGGCGCCTGCGGGCAGGTAGCGGCAGGCGACGTCCACGGCCGACTGCTGCGCGGTGTGCCCTGGGAGCAGGCTGCGCTGGAGGGCGAGGGCGGTGGCACGCGCGTGCGTGTAGCGGCGGGCGTTGTCGACGGCCATCGCCGCGCGGGCGGCGATCTCCTGCGCGAGCAGCAGATCCTCGTCGTCGAACCGTGCGGGGTTGCGGTGCCGGCAGAACTGCGCGACGCCCAGGGTGGTGCCGCGGGCGCGCAGCGGCACCACCAGCGTCGAGTGGATCTCCTGGTCGGCCTCGCCGCCGCTGGAATGGTGCCGCGTGGGCTGCCCGGTGAGCAGGGCACGGGCCGACGGCGAGCCGTCCGGGCAGGTGTGCAGCTGCTGCGGCGCGATGGCCGGTTCCGGGCTGCCGTCGGCCGGTCCCTGGGCGATCCGGCGCAGCACGAGCGGGCGCTCCACCGGCTCGTCGTGCACCGGGGTGTCGTGTCCGTCGAGCGCGGAGTCCAGCAGGTCGACGGTGACGAGGTCGGCGAAGTGCTCGACGGCGAGGTCCGCCAGCTCCTGAGTGGTGCGGGCGATGTCCAGGGTGGTCCCGATGCGGATGCTCGCCGCGTTCACCATCGACAGCCGCCACTGCAGCCGGCGGTCCCGCTCCTCCTGGAACGCGGCGACACCCTGCTCGGACGTGCGGTCCACGTACCCGGTCGCCGTCGCGACCACCTTGCGCGACGCCGCACTGATCAGCTCGGCATCGTCGGTGAACCGGGGCATCTCCTCGAGCATCCGGTCCAGGAAGACGCCCTCGCCGAGCCGGAACGCCCGCAGCATGCTGCTCAGGCGTATGCCGTGCCGGGCCAGCCGGCGCGCACGCTCCGCGTCGGCGGGCGGCGGTTCGACCTGGCTCGGCTCGACACCGTGCTCCAGGCCGAACAACCCGGCGACGACGTGCTCGGCCACGTTCTGCGACGTGAGACGGCCGGTCTCCGGGTCGTCCCACAGTTCGGGAACCTCGCGCCGCAGGCACCGTTCCACCTCGGCGCTCAGCTCCTCCGCTCGCGCGCCGAGCTCACGCGCGACGCGGGACACGAGACGGTCGGCACTGACGTCCACCCTCACGACGGTACGCCGGACGGGCGGGTGGGCGCCGCCGGACGGCCCCGGCAGGACAGGCCACCGGCGGCACCGCAGAGGCCCACCGACCGCCGTCGCGGTATACCCATCGGGGGTATAGTGGCGGCCACCCCGGAAGGAAGCACGGACACTCACCATGACGGCACGCAGGATCCCCGGATCACAGCCCGGCGGTACCGCCCGCTGGGTCGGCGGCCTGCTCGTCACGCTGTGCGCCGTGCTCGCCGTACTGCTGCACCATGAGCTGCCCGACGCGCCGGTCGCCAAGATGTCGGCCGCCGCGATGCAGGCCATGCCCGGCTCCCCGTCCGACGTCCACTTCCATGCCGGCGCGACGGGTCAAGGCACCTCAGCGCACGGCGGAAACGCCTGCCCCTCCATGGGGATGGAACACTGCTCCGCCGCCGGAGTCACCGCGCTGCAGCTCGCAGCGCCGTCCCACTCACCTGTCCAGGCCGTCCCGGCTCAGCACACGGCGATCGCGCTGGTGCACGTCGCGCCTGCCACCGACCGGGCTCCACCCGACCTGTCCGTCCTCTCTCAACTGCGCATTTAGGCCGTACCCGACGGCCGCCCGCGTCCAGCGGCGCGAACGAGCCGTGCTCGGAAACAGCCCGTAGCCACGCCCTCGCGCATCGAGAAGAGAACATTCATGACCAGCATCGACCGCCGCTCCGTCCTGCTCGCCGGACTGGGCGCGGCAGGCACCGGCGTGCTCGCCGCCTGCAGCGGCAACACCTCCCGCAACGCCCCTGAGCTGGTGAGCCCCTCCGGATCCCAGGTCGCCCGCGCAGAGCAGAAGCGCGGCGGCACCGGCAAGGTGCACCGCCTCAACCTGACCGCCGCCCGCACCGTGCTCGACCTCGGCGGCGGCGTCACCGCCCCGTCCTGGGCGTACCACGGCCAGGCGCCCGGCAAGGAGATCCGCATCCAGGCCGGCGACACCCTCGCCGCCGAGCTGTCCAACCAACTGCCCGACAGGACCACGACGTCCGTCCACTGGCACGGCATCGCGCTACGCAGCGACATGGACGGCGTCCCGCCGGTCACCCAGACGGCGGTGCGGGCCGGGGCCGGCTTCACCTACCGGTTCGTCGCCGACACCCCCGGCACGTACTTCTTCCACCCGCACGTCGGCGTCCAGCTCGACCGGGGCCTGCACGCCCCGCTGATCGTCGAGGACCCCAGGGAGCCGCTGTCGTACGACGACGAATGGGTCGTCGTCCTCGACGACTGGCTCGACGGCGTGACCGGCACCCCCGACGAGGCCTTCGCCGAACTCAGCCATGGGATGGGCGGCATGGACATGGACGGCATGGACATGAGCGGGATGGACATGAGCGGCGAAGGCATGACCGGGGCGAGCGCCTCGCCGTCCGCCTCCTCCGGAGGCATGTCCATGAAGTTCATGCTCATGGGTGCGACCAGCGAGCTGCTCGGCGGCGACGCCGGCGATGTGAAGTACCCGTACCACCTGGTCAACGGAAAGCTCCCGGCCGATCCCGAGGTCTTCCGCGGCAAGCCGGGCAGGCGCGTCCGCCTGCGCATCGTCAACGCCGGCGCCGACACCGCCTACCGGGTCGCCCTCGGCGGCCACCGGATGACGATCACCCACACCGACGGCTTCCCCGTCGAGCACCGGCAGACCGATGCCCTGCTGATCGGCATGGGCGAGCGCTACGACGTCCTCGTCACCCTCGGCGACGGTGTCTTCCCGCTCGTCGCCGTCGCCGAGGGCAAGAGCGCCGGCGGCATGGCCCTGGTACGCACCGCATCGGGCAGCGCGCCGGGGCCGGCCGTACGGCCGAAGGAACTGGACGGCGTGATCGTCACCGCTTCCGGATTGCGCGCGACCGACGACGTGCGCCTGGACACGAAGAAGCCCGACCGCGTCCACCGTGTCGAACTGACCGGCGGCATGGCCAAGTACAACTGGGCCATCAACGGCAGGCGATACGACATGAAGGACCCGACCGCGCACCCGCTCCTGGTCGAGGAGGGCCAGCGCGTCCGGCTCGACTTCGTCAACACGACCACCATGTGGCATCCCATGCATCTGCACGGCCACACGTACCAGCTCGGCAGCACCGGCCCGCGCAAGGACACCACGATCGTGCTGCCGAAGAAGAAGGTGTCCGTGCTCTTCGACGCGGACAATCCCGGGCAGTGGATGCTGCACTGCCACAACGCCTACCACGGCGAGGCCGGGATGATGACGCTCGTGGCCTACCGGGCCTGAGCCGCCGCCGCGCCGGGCCCGGCGTAGACCGTCGGGCCCGGCGCGGACGCGCGCTCCGGCGTCATGTCACGCGGTCGGCAAGGCGGGTCGTGCCATGCAGCAGATGCTCCAGCGGACCACGGCGGAATCGCCGGGTCCACACGACCGCGAGGATCATGGCGGTGGCGGAGAAGAGGAACAGAGCCAGCAGAGCCGGAGCCGTCTCCTCCTCCATGCCGACCACGCGGATGGCGAGGACGTGCAGCACGTAGGTGGTCAGCGGGATCATGCCTACGGCGATGACGGGTGTGGCCAGGCGGGTGAGGCGCGGCAGCCTGGCCGTGGCCCAGATACAGGCGGCCACCACGATCAGCGCGACGCCCGTGTTGCCGAGGACGGAGAACGTCGTCTGGCTGTGCGGTGCGCCGACCAGCAGCCAGGCGGCCGGGGTGCCGTCGTCGATCTGTCCGACGGTGTCGGCCCACCAGGCCGAGGCCGGCGAAGCGCCGTCCGTGGCGGCCGCGACGGTGCTCAAAGCGTGCGGGACGAGGTGCAGGGCGAGCCAGGAGCCGCCGTATCCGAGCACCGCCAACGCGCCGCCGACGCAGGAGAGTCGGGCGAGATTCCTGCGCCGGGTGAGGTCCAGCCGGGCCAGCGCCATGCCCGCGACCATGAACGACATCCAGGTCAGCACCGGGTATTCGCCGGTGAAGAGCAGCTCCAGGAAGCCGTCCGTGCCGGTGATCCGGGCCAGCGGGTCCCCGGCGATGACGGCGTCCGCCCAGTCGCCGCCCTCGATGGACTGCCGTATCACGTACAGCACTTGGGGCATGATCAGTGCGCCCGCCGCGGCGACGACCGCCAGCGTGCGTGCGCTCAGCCGGTGCAGCGGCAGGACGAGGAGGAAGAGCAGGCCGTAGAAGGAGAGGATCACGTCGACGTCGGTGTCCAGCGCCGTCAGGGCGAAGCCCAGCGCCATCAGGACGAGGGAGCGGATGACGATCCTGCCCACCGCCTGCCGCCCCGCTCGTCCGGTACGGGACTGCGGACGGCCGGTGATGAGGATCAGGGAGAACCCGGCGAGCAGCGCGAAGAGCGCGGATGCACGGCCGCGTGCCAGCTCGAGGACGAAGCCGAGCGGGCCCCCTATGGTGGGGTCGGGTCCGACATGGGCGGCATACATGCCCAACACGGCGAGCCCGCGGGCCAGATCGATGCCCACGAGCCGTCCCGTCGACGGGGTACGGACGGCCTGCGGCGCGTCCGGCCGGCGCGGGGGCTGTTCCAGGGACGGATGGGACGGGGCCGACGGCGCGTGTTGTGTCATGCCCTTCAGGGTTGGGCCCGGCGGGGGTCCGGGCCCATCCGGCAACCGGCCGGAGTCACCCCCGCCGACCGGCGGAGAACACCCCTCCGGTGGGGCGAGGCAAACCTCGAGGAACCAGTGGGCCGCCCCCGACGTCGTAGCGGTCCCGCAGTGGGCCGGTGGCGAGCGGAGCGCACATGATCCGGGTTCTGGTGGTCGACGACGAGGCCATGGTCCGCACGGGCTTCCGGCACATCCTCGACACCGCGGACGACATCGAGGTGGTGGCGGCCGTGTCCGGCGGGGCGGCGGTCCGGACCGTACGGGAGGCCCGTCCGGACGTCGTACTGCTCGACATACGGATGCCGGACGTGGACGGGCTCACCGTCCTGGCCGAGCTGCGCCGTATGCAGGATCCGCCGGTGGTCGCGATACTCACGACCTTCGACATGGACGAGTACGTGGCGGCCGCCCTGCGGTCCGGCGCGGCGGGCTTTCTGCTGAAGGACACCGACCCCGAGCAACTGCCTTACCTCATACGTTCGTTGGCCGACGGCGGGGTCGTGCTCTCGGCCAAGGTGACCCGGACCGTCGTCGACGGCTATCTGGACGCCGCTCCCCTCAACCCGGCCGCCCTCGTCGTCGAGCGGCTGACCGACCGCGAGCGGACCGTGCTCGTGCTCGTCGCCGAGGGGCTGTCCAACGCCGGGATCGCCGAGCGGATGTACCTCAGCACCGCGACCGTCAAGGACCACGTCAGCGCCGTGCTCACCAAGTTGGAGGTGGGCAGCCGCGTCCAGGCCGCACTGCTCGCCGAGCGCGCCGGCCTGCTCAGGGAACCGCCCCAGGCGCAGGGCCGATGAATCCCCGCCGCCCGCCCGCCGCCCTGCTCGACGCCGCTCTCGTCGCGGCCGCCCTGCTGGACGTCAAGGTCCATGTCCACATGCACGACCCGGAGGCCATGGCCTGCGCCCTGCTGGCCGCCGCCGCCCTGGTGCTGCGCCGCCGCCTCCCGCTGCTCACCTTCCTGCTCGCCCTCCCCGCCACCCTGGTCACGGACGCGGTGTTCGCCACCCTGGCCGCGCTGTACACCCTGGCCTCGCACACCCGCCATCGGGTCCTGCTGGCCGTCTGCGCCCTGGTGTTCACGGTCAGCGACACCACAGTGTGGTCGTGGCCCTCGCCGGAGCCCGCCGATCTGACGGACCCCAGGGAGTTGGTCAAGGTCACCTACAGCCTGGCGACCGCGGCCGCCCCCGTCTTCCTCGGACAGCTCGTCCAGGCCCGACGTGAACTCGCGGCGCGGCTGGCCGAGATATCCCAAGCGCGGGAGAGCGAGCGGCAGTTGCTCGCCCAGAGCGTGCTGGCGAAGGAACGCGCCCAGCTGGCCCGGGAGATGCACGACGTCGTCTCCCATCAGGTCAGCCTGATCGCGGTACGGGCGGGGGCGCTCCAGGTGGGCGGCCGGGACCCGGAGGCGAAGCAGGCGGCGGCCGACATCCGGCGGCTCGCCGTGCAGACGCTGGAGGAGCTGCGGCACATGGTCGGCGTGCTGCGTGCCGCCGGCAGCCGACCCACGGAACTGACCCCGCAGCCGTCGCTCGCCGACCTGCCGCACCTGGTCGACAGCAGCGGCATCGAGGCCGAACTGCGGGCCGACCTGCCCGAGGACCTCCCGCCCGCGGTGCAGCGCGCCGTCTACCGCACCGTCCAGGAAGCCCTGACCAACGTGCGCAAGCACGCGCCCGGTGCGAAGGCGGCGATCCGGATCGGGCAGACGGACGGGACCATGCAGGTGGTGGTCACCAACACGGCCCCCGACCGCCCCGCCCTCCCCCTCCCCGGCGCCCACCATGGCCTGGCCGGCCTGCGCCAGCGCGCCGAACTCCTCGGCGGCAGCGTGACGGCCCGCCCGACGGACGAGGGCGGCTACGAACTCCGGCTGGAGCTGCCGGCCGCCTCGTGCTCGTAGGGTGCGGGTCGACTCGGTAGGTAGGGCGGGGCCCGTCCCTGGTAGACCAAGGTCGTCCCCGCGGCGCGCGACGCATCCCCGCAGGGCGCGGCCCGTCCCCGGTAGACCAAGGTCGTCCCCGCGGCGCGCGACGCATCCCCGCAGGGCGCGGCCCGTCCCCGGTAGACCAAGGTCGTCCCCGCGGGGCGCGACGCATCCCCGCACTGTGCGGACGAGGCTCTGCCCACAGTGCACGCCCCGTCCTCCGCGGAGTGCGACCCATCCCGTGTAGCGCGGGCCATCCCGCAGAATGCGGCCCGTTTCCGCAAGGCGCGGCCCTCTTTCCGCAGGGCGCGGTTACTTCGCCCCCACCCGCCCCACGACCGCCCCCGCAAGCCGCGGTGCCGCGAACGCGGTCCCGCAGGTGAACCGCATGAGCGGTCCGAAGGTGGCCGCGGCCTGGATGCCGGTGAAGTACAGGCCCGGCACGGAGGACTGCAGTCCCGCGTCGAGGTGTGGGAAGCCCGCGGTGCGGGTGAGGCGGGCGCGCAGTTCGGGGGCCAGGAAGTCCATGCCGTCCAGGCGGACCCGGTAGCCGGTCGCGGCCAGGACGTGGTCCGTCTCCACCGTGTGCGTACGGCCCTCGCCGTCCCTGGTGGTGACGAGGATCCCGCCGCCGTGGCGCCGCGCACCGGTGATGTGTTCCCCCAGCCGTACCGGAACCGCTCCGTCGAGGCGCGGCTTGAGCCACCACGATCCGAACGGACCGAGCACCCGTTTGACCAGGCGCAGCCGCGTGGCCGCGGGCAGGAACCGGAAGGCGACCGCCTGGTGGACGACCGCGTACAGCCCCCAGGACCGGCCCAGCGGGGTGTCGGGCTGCCAGTGCGGCGGCGGAGTCGGCGCTGCGCCGAACACCAACTTCCGTGCCCTCACCAGCAGTTGGACCTGCGCCCCGGCCTCGTGCAGCAGCGCGGCGCTCTCCTGCGCCGACTGCCCGGCACCCACCACGACGACATCCCGCCCGGCGAACACCTTCAGGTCTGCGTGCTGCGAGCTGTGCGAGACCAGCCCCTCGGGCACGAACTCGGCGAGCGGCTCCGGGACATGGGCGAAACCGTCCATGCCGCTGGCCACGACCACGGCCGCCGCCCGCAGCTCCTCGCCCGAGGCGAGCTTGAGGTGGAAGCCGTCGGACTGCCGGTCGACGCCGAGGACCCGGACCCGCTCCACCTCGGGCACCAGTTCCTCGGCGAACCAGCGCCCGTACCGTACGAACATCTCGACGGGCACCCGGTCGTGCCCGGTCAGCCGGGTCTCGCCGGTCTGGCGGGCGTAGTCGTCCAGGGTGAACCCCGGACGCGGCGCCGACAGCATCGACGCACTCGGCGGTGACTTCAGCAGCATGCCCGCGGGCATGTTCTCGGCCCAGCTCGCCATCGGCGAACCGAACACCCTGACAATCACTCCCCGCGCCTTCAGATGCGCGGCGGTGGACAGGCCGTACGGGCCCGCCCCGATGACAACGACGGTCTTGGACATGATGGGAGATCCCCCCTGGCACGGCGCTGTCGAGCAGCCCGCACCCCGGCATGACATGACAGGTCAGGTCTGGTCAGAACTTCAGATGCCCACCGAAAGCCGCCGCGTGCGCGGCAGCGGGGAGGAGGCGGGCGGGCCGCGCCGGACGACCGTGTCGGCGAGGAGGAGCTGCCGTGGGACGCCGGGCGCGGATCCCGCGTAGGCGCGCAACCCGGCGCAGGTGGCCGTGGTCAGATCGGCGGGAGTACGGGCCGGGGTGAACAGCCTGGACAGCAGCTCGCGCAGGTTCTCCCACTCGCGCCCGGCGACACGCAGCACCCGCCGGCGGCAGGTGTCCACGCCGTGCAGCAGCACCGCACACAGCACCGTCAGCAGCACGTGCGCGATCACGACCGGCCGACCCGCGTGCACGGAGGACGGCCACAGCGCGTGCGCCGGAACGGAGATCGAGTCGTCGGACCGCACGAACCAGTAGCCCACGACAGCCTGTGAGCCGGCCGCCAGCACCAACTGCCGTATCAGCGGCTTGTCGTGACCCGCGCCGGGCAGTGCGACGCCGAAGAGGACGAGGGCGGCCAGGCCGCGCACCAGCCACGAGGGGTTGGAGTCGAACGCGAGATGGTGGACCGTGGCCGCGACCGCGGTGCCGAGTACGGAGAACAGCCCCGCGCGGGCAGCCGCCACCGGCACCACACGCGGCACCCGGCCGCGGCGGCGCACACGGGACACATGCACCGAACCCCCCATCGCCACCCATCATGGGGCGCGGCCCCCGCCCGTGTCACCACCGCCTCCGGCCGAAACGGCGCCGCCGCGTCCCGGTCGTCTCCCAGCCGCCTTCCTGCCGGAACAGCAGGTTCTGGAGGGCCAGTTGATGGCCGTGGCACTGGACATCCTGACTGGTTCCTGACCGGCTGCGGGTCAACCTCTGGCCAACGGCGCGGTCCGTGGGGATCATCCGGGAGGAAGAGCAGGGCTGACGCAGCGGCGGTCGAGGAGTCCCGTTGACGCTCTCCCTCCTGAAGGAGGGAGATTCTTACGGCTCGCGCCGTGAGACTTCCTGCTTCGTCGCCGACTGCCCGCCCGGAGTTCTCCGTTGAGGTCTTACACCAGCTCCACAGGCCGACACCGCCCGTCCGGCGGCCAGCAGGTTCCGTGCGGCGTTCACGTCCCGGTCGTGGATCGTGCCGCACTCGCACGTCCAGGTACGCACATGCAGCGGCATCTTGTCGGCCAGGGTGCCGCAGACGGAGCACAGCTTGGAGGAGGGGAAGAAGCGGTCCACCGCGATCACTTCCCGCCCGTACCAGGCCGCCTTGTACTCCAGAAGGCTCCGGAACTCCGCCCATGCCGCGTCACTGATGGCGCGGGCCAGGCTCCGGTTCTTGACCATGTTGCGCACGGTCAGGTCCTCGATCACGATCGTTTGGTTCTCACGAACGAGTCGGGTGGTCAGCTTGTGCAGGCCGTCACGCCTGCGGTCGGCGATCCGGGCGTGGATCTTCGCGACCCTCTCGCGGGCCTTGCGCCGATTGGCCCCCTCACCCTTGGCCTTGCGGGCCAGCTCCCGCTGGGACTTGGCCAGACGGGTACGGTCACGGCGCTCGTGCCGGGGGTTGGCGACTTTCTCTCCGGTGGAGAGGGTCAGGAGGTGGTCCAGTCCGACATCGACACCGACCGCCGCGTCCGTGGCCGACAGCGGCCTGACGGTCGCATCCTCGCACAGCATCGAGACGAACCAGCGCCCGGCGCTGTCCTGCGACACGGTCACGGTGGACGGCTTCGCCCCCTCGGGGAGCGGACGCGACCACACGATGTCGAGTGGGCCGGTCGTCTTCGCCAGGGTCAGCCTGCCGTCCCTAAACCGGAAGCCGGAGGTGGTGTACTCGGCGGACTTCCGGGACTTCTTCCGCGACTTGAAGCGCGGGTACTTGGCCCGCTTGCCGAAGAAGTGCGTGAACGCGGTCTGCAAGTGCCGCAAGCACTGCTGCAACGGCACCGACGACACGTCATTGAGGAACGCCAGTTCCTCGGTTTTCTTCCACGCCGTCAGCATCGCCGAGGTGGCGTTGTAGTTGACCCGTTCCTGACGCGCCCACGCCTCCGTCCGGGCCGCGAGCGCCATGTTGTAGACCTTCCGTACGCACCCGAACGTGCGGGACAGCTCGGCCGCCTGCGCTTCGGTCGGGTAGAAGCGGTACTTGAAAGCCCGCTTCACGCACGTTGTGGCCACACTCACAAACTAGTGAGGCTATGCATAAAGTCCAAACCTGCCGGCCGGAGCACTGCGATCCGCCCTGGCGGCGAATCGCAGCCCCTTGCCCTGCTCCGCAGGAGTCCGTTTCCCCTCCGCCCTGAAGGACGGAGTATCCACGGAGGAAACCCGATGAAGGCCATCGTCCAGGACGCGTACGGTTCCGCCGACCGGCTGCACCTGCGGGACGTCGATCCGCCGGTCCCCCGCGACGACGAGGTGCTCGTCCGGGTACGTGCGGCGGGCGTCGATCCGAGCGTCTGGCACCTGATGACCGGGCGGCCGTACTTCGCTCGCCTCAACCGGCAGATCGGCCTGCGCCGGCCCGCCCACCGCGTGCGCGGTTGGGACGCCGCGGGGGTCGTGGAGGCGGTCGGTGCGGGGGTGACCTCGCTGAAGGCCGGGGACGAGGTCTTCGGCCAGTGCGACGGTTCCTTCGCCGAGTTCGCGTGCGGCAAGGCCGAGCAGCTCGCCCCCAAGCCGGCGGGCCTGACCTTCGAGCAGGCGGCGGCCTTCCCCGTCTCCGCCGTGACCGCCCTGCAGGGCCTGGACCTGGCACGCCCGGGCCCCGGCAGTGAGGTGCTGGTCATCGGCGCCTCGGGTGGCGTGGGCACGTACGCCGTGCAGCTCGCCGTGCACTACGGCGCCCGGGTCACCGGCGTCTGCGGACCCACCGGGGCCGATCTCGTCCGCTCGCTCGGCGCCGACGACGTCATCGACTACACCCGGGAGGACATCACCGACCGCGCCGTCCGCTACGACTTCATCCTTGACTCTGCGGGCAACCGCCCCCTGTCCCGGCTGCGCCGCGTCCTCACCCCGCACGGCACCGTCGTCTTCGTGGGCGGTGAGAACGGTGGGCCCGTGCTCGGCGGCACGGACCGGTGGATGCGCGGCCTGCTGCTGTCCGTGTTCGTCGGGCAGAAACTCCGCCCGGTGATCGCGGCCACGCGGCGGCAGGACCTGCTGACGCTGACGGAACTCTTCGAGGCCGGGGCGGTCAGGCCGGTCGTCGACCGCACCTATTCGCTGGCCGAGGCCGCCACCGCGATACGCCACCTGGAGTCGGGCCACCCCCGTGGCAAGCTCGTGATCACCGTCTGAGCGACGCATACTCGGCACATCGACGCACCATGCGGGCGCACCGCCGACGGAAGGTCGCAGCGTATGCAGGCACCTGGCCTCCATCTGCTCGGGCGCGTCCCCGTATGGCTGCGGGCCCACGACCCGGAGCTGGCCGCGACGCGCAGGGCCGGGCGCACCGCCCTCGTCATGCCCGCGCTGTTCGCCCTGTGCAGCCAGGTGTTCCATGCGCCGGCCATGGCGACGTTCGCGGCGTTCGGCACCTTCTCCATGCTGCTGCTGGTCGAGTTCACCGGCCCGATGGTGCAGCGGCTGCGGGCCCATCTGGGCCTGGCGGTGGCCTGGTTGGTGCTCATCTGTCTCGGTAGCCTCGCGGCTCGCGCAACCTGGAGCGCGATCACCGTCACCGTGCTGATCGGCTTTGTGGTGCTGTTCTCCGGGGTGGTCAGCTCCGTGCTCGCCGGGGCGTCGACCGCGCTGTTGCTGGCCTTCGTCCTTCCGGTGACCACGCCCGCACCGCTGTCCGAACTGCCCGAGCGGCTCGCCGGCGCCGGGCTCGCCTCGGCCGCCTCCGTGCTCGCGATCTCCCTGCTGTGGCCGCGCCCCGCCGCGGACCCGCTCAGCGCGCCCGCCGCCCGGGTGTGCCGAGCCGCGGCGGCACAGCTACGGACGGACGCCTCCCGCCTCGCGGACACCTCGGACAGGGAGGTCGTCCGCGCCTGCAAGGAATCCGCCGACGAGGCCGCCGCCGCGGCGACCGACCTGCGCAGCGCCTTCGACTCCACCCCCTACCGGCCCACCGGCCTGTCCACCAGCTCACGGGCCCTGGTGCGGCTGGTCGACGAGCTGACGTGGCTGAGCACCATCGTGTCCGACAGCGCGCCCTCGCCGGACGGCCGCCCGGTGTGCGATCCCGCCGCCGGCACGGTGCGCCTGGCGGCCGCCGCGGTCCTGGAGCGGACGGCCGGCCTGCTGGACGCACCGCACGGATCGCCCGAGGCCCTGCGCACGGCGATGGAGGAGTTGCGCGCGGCCATGGAGAGCATGGAGCGCGGCGCCACCGATCTGCTGCCGGTGCAGCTGCCCCGCCCCCACACGGACCCGGAGGTCCGGGCCTTCCTCGAAGCCCTGGATCTGTCGTTCCGTGCCCAGGAGTTGGGTTTCGCCACGCTGCAGATCGCGGGCAACGTCGACCTGGCGTCGGCGGCGGAACGACGCAGCTGGCCGGAACGCCTCCTCGGCCTCGAACCCGGCGGCGCGGCCCAGCCCCTGGCCTCGGCCCGGGAACGAGCCGTCGCGCATCTGCGCCCCCAGTCGGTCTGGCTGCACAACAGCCTGCGCGGCGCGACCGGCCTTGGCATCGCGGTCACCCTGGCGACCGTGACCGGCGTGCAGCACTCCTTCTGGATCCTGCTCGGCACTCTGTCGGTGCTGCGCTCCAACGCCCTCAACACCGGACAGAACGCGCTGCGCGCGCTCGGCGGGACGCTCGTGGGGTCCGTCATCGGGGCCGGACTGCTGCACCTGATCGGCGCGCACGGCACCGCGCTGTGGTTCCTGCTGCCGGTCGCCGTGCTGATCGCCGGTATCGCACCGGCCGCGGTGTCGTTCGCCGCCGGTCAGGCGGCCTTCACCATCACACTGGTCATCCTGTTCAACATCGACCGGCACCCCGACTGGCACATCGTGCTGCTACGGATCCAGGACATCGCCCTCGGCTGTGGGGTGAGCGTGCTCGTGGGCCTGTTCTTCTGGCCGCGCGGCGCCGCGGCCGCCGTCCACCGGGCCCTCGCCGAGGCATACACCGACAGCGCCCGCTACCTCGCCGGGGCCGTCGAGTACGCCGTGGGCCGCTGCGGCGCCCACCCGTCCCCGGCGGACCCGCCACTGGGCGAGGGCATCGAGGCGGCAGCCGCGGCGCGCAGACTGGACGACGCCTTCCGCAGCTTCCTGGCCGAGCGCGGCGCGAAGCCCATGTCGCTGGCGGGCATGACCACCCTGGTCACCGGCATCGTCGGCCTGCGCCTCGCCGCCGACGCGGTTCTGGGACTGTGGCAGCGCGCGGGCGAACGCCACGAGGGCACGGACCGCGCCGAGGCCCGCCTGGTACTGCTGGGCGCGGCGGGCAACGTCACCGGCTGGTACCAGGACCTCGCCGTGAGCCTCGCCGGTCACTCCCCCGTACGGGACCCCCTGCCGCGCAATCCCACGGCCGAGGCAAGCCTGGTCGACTCCCTCCGCCGCGACCTCCGCGAAACCGACGGCCGTGCCTCGGACACGGCGGTACGCATCATCTGGACCGACGACCACCTCAACGCGGCGAGACGCCTGCAACCCAGCCTGGCGTCGGCGGCGCGGCCGGGCGGCCCGGGCTGACGTTCGCTGCCTATCCTCGTGTTGTGCAGCTACCGCGGGATCCCTCGAACGTCGCCCCTGTCCTGGCGGCAGCATTTCCGGCTCGTCTTGCTGACGACGTGCAGGGCGTCCTGGCTGTCATGCCGGACGCCGGATTCGGCCCGATTCAGCCCTTCGAGGTCGAGATGCAGGGTGAAACGGTCACCATCCCCTCACGCATCTACAACGAGGAGCCGGGTGCCGACCTGGAACGGCGCCTGACCGGAACCCAGCAGGTGATTTTGCACTGCCTGTACTCCCGGCACAGTGATGGCCTGGTCCGCCAGCGCCACCTTGAGCAGCTCGTGGCATCGAGCGAGCCGTGGGTGGTCCCGTTCGTCGTGCAGTTGGCCGGCGAGTACGTGCTGGAGATCCTTGAGGCCATCAGCCGGGGGCTCCCCGGACTTGCCAGGCCGGGCTCGCCCCAGCGCCGCCTCTACGGGCAGTTCATCGCTGAGAATCCGGCCTTCTTCGCCCGCACAGAACGCCGCGTGGTCAGCTACTGGTCGTGCTACTACCGCTGGAAGTACGGAACGTTCGGGACGTATCCCGGATGCATCCTTCTGGAAGCATTCCGGGCGGCCGTGGCGGAACAGGTCGGAACGCCGTGGCCGCGGCACACACCGCCCCCGCTGACAGACGCGCCGCGGTGGGCCGGACAACCGTGATAGCCGATGGCGGCTGTCCGGGGACAGGGTTGGTCCGAAATCCCGGCTGCACTCTCGCGCTGCGCCGCGGTCAGCAATCGACCGACGGTTACGGGACAGCTGTTGGAACTCCCAACGAAATGATCTTCGCGGTGGTTGGATCACTCCGCGGCCGTCGAGTACGCGGTGGGCCGCCCACGACGAGCTCGGCTCCGGTGATCGTCCTCGGCCGCCGGTACGGCAGTTCTTCGCAGGGGGCCCACACCCATCGCACAGCAGGGTCACAACGGCGGGCACGAGGGTTGCGGACACGGTCGCCCGTACGCGGCCCGTGAGCTGCGAGTACCTGCCGGAGGAACCGATGACCAGCCGACCGTCCACGCACCGCCTGTCGAGATCCGTTCTGGCGGCCACCGCCCTTGTCGCCTCGCTCGTGCTCGTCGGCTGCGGCTCCACCACGAGCACCAGCGCGTCGTCCTCGGCCTCCGCGGGTGCCCAGGCGGGCGGCCCCGGCGGCACACCGCCGTCCGGCGCTCCGGGCGGGTCGGGCGGCGGGCCGGGTGCTTCGACGCAGCAGTACACGGCCACCGGCACGTACACGCTGAAGAGCGGCACCGTCTCCAAGTCCGGGGCGTCGTACACCTCGTCCACCAAGGACAGGTCCGCGGTGCTGGTCACCAAGAGCGGCAAGCTGACGCTGACCGACGCGAGGGTGACCACCTCCGGCACCACGTCGTCGTCGGACGAGAGCAGCTTCTACGGCCTGAACGCGGGCGTGCTCGCCGAGAACGGCGGCGACATCACCCTCGACGGCGGCACCGTGAGCACCACCGGCAAGGGCGCCAACGGCGTCTTCGCCTACGGCTCCGGCTCCTCGGTGACGCTCACGGGTACGAGGATCAAGGCCACCGGCCGGTACGCGCACGGCGTGATGGCCTCCGGCGGCGGCAAACTGACGCTGAAGAACGTCACGGCCGACACCACCGGCGCCAACTCCGCGACCATCGCCACCGACCGCGGCAGCGGCACGGTCGACGTCACCGGCGGCACGTTCACCACCAGCGGGCAGGACGCTCCCGGTGTCTACTCCACCGGCAAGATCACGGTGACCAAGGCCACGGTCACCGCGACCGGCGCGGAGGGCGCGGTCGTCGAGGGCGCCAACTCCGTTGTCTTCAAGGACACTACGGTCACCGGCGGCAAGAACGGCGTCATGCTGCATCAGAGCGGTTCCGGCGACGCCCTCGTCGGCACCGCCGTGTTCACCATGGACGGCGGCTCCCTCACCGCGAAGGGCGGCGACCTCTTCTACGTCACGAACACCACCGCCACCATCACCCTCAAGGGCGGTGCCAAGGTCAAGGAGAGCAACGGCAAGCTCCTCGACGTGACCGCCAAGAGCAAGGCGACGCTCAAGGCGTACGGCGAGAAGCTCACCGGCAACGTCCTGTCGGACAGCACCAGTTCGGCCACGGTGGTGCTGAAGCAGGGCAGCACCCTCAAGGGCGCGATCAACAAGGCGGCGCTGACGCTCGACTCCAGCAGTTCCTGGACGGTCACCGCCGACTCGACCCTGACCAGCCTCACCGGCGCGGAGATCTCCGGCACGAAGATCACCAACATCACCGGCAACGGCCACACCGTCTACTACGACAAGTCCCTCACCGCCAACAAGGCGCTGGGCGGCAAGACCTACACCCTGGCGGGCGGCGGCAAGCTGGTCGCCAGGTAACTCCGATGGTGGTAGCCGCCGTCCGCCTACGCCTTGCGCACAGTGGGTCGGGCGGCGGCGACCTCATCCGGCAGGCGGGTGCCGATCACCGAGCGCTCGCCTCGGTCGCGGCCGACGGCCGGGCCGTGGCGTCGACCAGGGCAGTCAGGTCGCGATCGCGGGTCTCCGGGGCCAGGCGGGCGGCGACCAGGCTGATGACCATCATCAGCGTCATGTAGGCCGCCACCGGGATCCACGAGCCGGAGAACGCGGTGAGGAGAGAGGCGCAGATCAGTGGCGCTACGCCGCCGCCGAGCACGGAGGAGAACTCCCGGCCCAGGGTGACTCCGGCGTAGCGGTAGCGGCTGCCGAAGAGTTCGGGGAAGTAGCTCATCTGCACTCCCACCGCGCCCTGGCCGGCCAGCACGAAGCCCACGATCATCGTCACGGTGATGGCGATGGGCGAACCGGTGTTGAGGGCGATGAAGGACGGGCCGGGCAGCAGGACCAGGGCGGTCACGATCGCGGAGTAGACGGGCCTGCGCCCGACGCGGTCGGAGAGGAGGCCGAAGCCGATCGCGCCGATGCCGCCACAAGCGGCTCCGATCATCAGCACCTTGGGGACGAAGGAGGCGTCCACGCCGACCGTGGACACCAGGTACGAGGCCATGAACACCTGGTAGGTGTACGACTGCGCGCTGATGCCGACGTTCATGAACAGGACGAGCAGCATCGGCTTCCTGCCGTGCCGGAAGACCTCCTGCACCGGTGACTTGGGCTTCTCGTGCTGCTGCTTGAAGTCCTGGAAGACGGGGCTCTCGGTGAGCCGGCGGCGGATGACCACGGCGACGGCGGTGACCAGCAGGCTGCTGGCGAAGACCAGCCGCCAGCCCCAGCTCATGAGCTGGTCCTCGGACAGGCTCTGGGCGAGTATCCAGGCGACGGCGCCCAGTACGGTGCCGAGCGCCGCGCCGGTCATCACGAGTGCGGCCAGGCGCCCTCGCCTTCCGGGTGCGGCCGTCTCCGTGAGGAGGGTGGCGCCGCCGGACTGTTCGGCGCCGGCGCCGAAGCCCTGGAAGAAGCGGCACAGCACGAGCAGGGCCGGTGCGAGCACACCGACGGCGGAGTACGTCGGCAGCACGCCGATGGCGAAGGTGGAGCCGCCCATCAGGAACAGGGTGGTGACCAGGACCCATTTGCGGCCGAGCCGGTCGCCGTGGCGGGAGAAGAACAGGCCGCCGAGCGGGCGTGCGGCGAAGCCGACTGCGTAGGCGGCGAAGCTGGCGAGGAGCGCGACCGCCGGCGAGGCGTTCGGGAAGAACAGCCGGCCGAAGACCAGCGCCGAAGCCGTGCCGTAGATGACGAAGTCGTACTGCTCCAGAGCGGTGCCGATGAGCCCCGCCCAGGCGGCGCGGCGGATCGCGGCTGGGTCTGCGGGGACGGGTGCCGCGGCGGTGGGTGGGGTCGGGTCGTTCGTCAGCGCGTCGGTGGGAGTGTCCATCGTCCATGCCTCCTTGAATGGGGATGGCCTCGAAACGGTGGGGACGTCGAGGTGCGGCGAAGCGGTGAATGGGGATGAGCGGGAATCTTGCGGCGCCGGGGAGGGCGATCAGCCGGGCGTGCCGTCGGGGCGGACCACGACCTTGAGGTGGTTCGGGTCCACGAGCGGTGCGCGCAGCGCGTCGGCGGCGGCGTCGAGCGGGAAGCGGCCGGTGAGCAGCGGCACGAGGTCGACCCGGCCGTCGGCGGCCAGGGCGAGGGCGGTGGGGAAGGCGTGTGCGTAGCGGAACGAGGTGACGAGGTCGATCTCCCACCGCTGCAGGTGACCGAGCGGCAGCCCGTCCACGGCCGGCGGGGCCTGGCCGACGACGGTCGCCCGGGAGCCGGGCTTCAGCGTGCGAAGGCCCTGCCAGAGCGCGGCGGGATGCGCCGAGCACTCGATCAGCCGGTCGACGTCCGAGAGGTCGAGGTCCTGCTGGGCTGTGTTCACCGTCTGGGTGGCGCCGAGTTTGCGGGCCTGGGCCAGCCTCTCGTCGTTGAGGTCCGTCACGATCACCTCGGTGGCTCCCGCTGCGCGCGCCACCTGGGTCACGAGGATTCCGATCGGTCCCGCTCCGGTGACCAGGACCCGGTGTCCGAAGGCGACCTCGGCACGGCGGACCGCCCATACCGCCACGGCCAACGGCTCGATCAGCGCCCCGAGTTCGACGGGTATCGACTCCGGAAGCCGGTGAACGGCGCGGGCGGGGACGGTGACGCGTCCGGCGAGCAGTCCGTGCGTGGGCGGTGAGCCGAAGCAGGTGCCGGATGGGCACAGGTTGTATCTGCCCGCGCGGCAGACGGGGCAGGAACCGCACCCGACGGCCGGTTCGATCACGACCGGTGTGCCCGGGCGGATGTCCGTCCCGGGCCCGGCCTCGGTCACGACTCCCGAGGCCTCGTGCCCCAGGACCGTCGGCCGGCGGAGTTCGTTCTGACCGTTGCGACCGCTCGAGAAGTAATGCATGTCCGAGCCGCAGATGCCCACGGCGTCGATGTCCACGAGAACTTCGCCGGGGCAGGGGGGCCGGACGGGGATCTCCTCGATGCGCAGGTCCTCAGGACCGTGCAGTACTGCGGCTCTCGTCAAGACGACAGGTGGATCTGACACAGTCTCACATCCTTGTGAGGGAGGGCGGTTTGGTCTCAGGCCGCCAGCAGCGGCTCCGAGTCGGCGGCCTCGGCCGCGGCGCCCGCCGCCGCGGCCGTGCCGTGCCGGGCGAGGACGCCGATGAACTCGGCGACCCGCTCGGTGAATTCGGGGAACTCGGCGAGTCCGTCGCCGAGCAGTCCCGCGTCGATGACCCTGGTCACGAACTCGCTTGTGGACAGGGCGCGTTCGGCGGTCCTACGGAGGCGGTCGCGGGCCGGATCGGTCATCGCGGCGGCGTGCGGCCCCGGGTCGAAACCGGTGGGCGGGGCCATGCAGCACAGGTACGCGGCGACGGTGAGGGCGAGATGGTGGGGCATCCGTCCGCCCCGCAGATGACGTACGGCCGGGTCGGGGACGCGCTGGCGGAGCTTCACGGATCCGTCCGAGCCGACCTGTTGGGTGCGATGGCCCAGCGCGGAGTTGGCCCAGCGGTCGAAGAGCTGTGCCACATAGGCGTCGAGGTCGATGCCGTCGGGGACGGTGAGGCTGGGCAGGTAGTCACCGTGCAGCACCCGATGGGCCGCCTCGGCGACGAAGGGCCGGCCGATGGCGTCCGGGATGGTCGCCCGGCCGTCCAGCGCTCCCAGGTAGGCGATGAGCGAGTGGGTGCCGTTCAGCAGACGCAGTTTGAGCAGTTCGTACGGCTCGACGTCGTCCGTGAACAGCGCCCCGCCGTGCTCCCAGACCGGACGTCCCGCGGCGAAGCGGTCCTGGAGGACCCACATGCTGAACGGCTCGGCGGGAACCGGGACTTCGTCCCGTACACGCAGGTGCTCGGCGACCATCAGGCGGTAGGCGTCCGTGGTGGCAGGCACGATCCGGTCGACCATGGTGTTCGGGAACGTCACGGCCTCGCCCAGCCAACCCGCCAGCTCGTCGCGCTCGGCACTCGGCAGGGACTCGATGAACTCCCGTACCAGAAGAGCGGTTTGGGTGCCGTTGCCCGCGAGGTTGTCACAGCTGAGCACCGTCACCGGCGCCGCGTGGTCCCGCAGCCGGCGCTGCAGCCCTCGGACGATCAGCCCGATCGTGGTCCGTGGCGGCGTGTCGCCGCGCAGGTCGGACCGTATGTCTTCGTGGTCGAGGTCGAGGCGTCCGGTGCGCGGCGAGAAGGTGTAGCCGTGCTCGGTCACGGTGAGGGAGACGATCCGGGTGTCCGGGGCCGCGATGGCGTCGACGACGGCGTCCGGTTCGTGCGCCGTGACGAGCACGCCGGTGTGCACGGCGGGTACGGTCACCCGGGCGCCCTCGGGTGAGATCTCGACCACGGAGTAGTGGTGGTCCTGCGCGCGGAGGGCGTCGGCCACGGCCGGGGAGCGGCTCGCCACGCCCAGGGTGCCCCAGGGGCCGTCGCTGTGGTTCAGGGCGGCCGCGGTGTAGACGGCTTGATGGGCGCGGTGGAAGTTGCCGAGCCCGAGGTGCACGATGCCGGTCCGGGTGAGCGTGCGCCGGTGCATCAGCGAAGTAGCAGGTGTCGTACGGGAGTTGAGGGTGGGTACGGCCGTCATCTCACCAGTCCGTCATCGAGCCGTCGCGGCGCCGGGCCACGGGCAGGTAGGCGGGCTCGTAGGGGAATTGGGCGGCGAGCGTCTCGTCGAGTTCGACCCCGAGTCCGGGGGCGTCGCCCGGGTGCAGGTGGCCGTCGGCGTAGCTCCAGTCGTGCCGGAACACCTCGTGCACCAGAGGGTCGTAGCCCATGTACTCCTGGATGGCGAAGTTGGGCGTGGACAGGCCGACGTGCAGGGAGGCCGCCAGGGCCACGGGTGAGACGTCGGAGGGGCCGTGCGGGCCGAGCTTGACCTGCCAGATCTCGGCCAGGGCGGCGATGCGGCGGAGATGGCTGATGCCGCCGGCGTGCGTGACGCACGTACGGACGTAGTCGATCAGCTGCTCGGTGATGAGTGACTGGCACTCCCAGACGGTGTTGAAGACCTCGCCGATCGCGAGCGGTGTCGTGGTGTGCCGGCGGGTGTGGCGCAGGACCTCCTGGTTCTCGGCCGGGGTCACGTCCTCGAGCCAGAACAGGTCCACGTCCTCCAGCGCCTTACCGAGGCGCGCGGCTTCGTTGGGCGTGAGGCGGTGGTGGGCGTCGTGGAGCAGGTGCAGTTCGGCGCCGACGTGCTCGCGGACCGCCGCGAGGGCGCCCGGCGCGTGCCGGAGGTAGGCGGCCGTGTCCCAGGTCTCCTCGGCGGGTGCGGCACCGCGGCCGGCCGGCTCGTAGCCCGCCGTCTTCGGGCTGACCCCGTAGACCGTGTCCAGACCGGGCACGCCCATCTGTGCCCTGACCGCGAGGAAGCCGCGCTCGCGCTGTGCGTCGACGGAGTCGAGCAGTTGCGGGAGGTCCCAGCCGGTGGCGTGCGTGTAGGTCAGGACGCGGTCGCGGACCGGGCCGCCGAGGAGCTGGTGCACGGGCTGGCCGGTGGCCTTGCCCTTGATGTCCCACAGGGCCAGGTCCACCGCGCCGATGGAGGTCATGGTGACCGGGCCGCGCCGCCAGTACACCCCGCGGTACAGGTACTGCCAGGTGTCCTCGATGCGTGCCGGGTCCCGGCCGATGAGCAGCGGGGCCACGTGGTCGCGCAGGTAGGAGGCGACTGCGAGTTCGCGGCCGTTGAGGGTGGCGTCGCCCCAGCCGACCAGTCCCTGTTCGGTGGTGATCTTGAGGGTGACGAAGTTGCGGCCGGGGCTGGTGACGATGACGTCCGCCGCGACGATGGTGTCGTGCTTGCTCATCAGGCCACCCCTACGACGTTGTCGATCCCCTGGCCCGCGGCGAGGCGGCGGATGTTGGCGGTGATGTCGTCCGCACGGCGGGCGAAGGTGGACCGGGCGAGCCCCGAGGAGTGGGGCGTCATCAGGACGTTGGGCAGTGAGTGGAAGGGGTGCCGGCTGGGGTGGCCGGTCCGTCCGTCGGCCGGGTAGTCGTACCAGACGTCGAGGGCCGCTCCGGCTGTCGCGCCCGAGCGCAGGGCGGCGTACAGCGCGTCCTCGTCGACGACCGGACCGCGGCCCACGTTGACCAACACGGACGATGGCCCCATCAGCTTCAACTCCCTTGCTCCGATCACTGCGCGGGTCTCTTCGGTGAGCGGGACGGAGACGACGACCAGGTCCGCGGTCTCGAGCAGGGCGTCCAGATCGTCCATGTCTCCGGCCCAGAGGAGGTGCTCGGCCACGGCGTCGACGTCGCCGCGGCGGCTGACGGCCACGCCTTTCGCGCCGAACCCGCGAAAACGCCGCCAGGCGCAGGCGCCGATGTGCCCGAAGCCGACGAAACCGACGGTGGCCTCGCCCAGCAGACCTGGATACGTCGGCTGCTCCCAGGTGCCGTTGCGCAGTGCCGCGTCCTGGCGGAGGAAACCGCGGCGCAGCAGGATCGCGGACGCGACGGCGTATTCGGCGATCGCGTCCTCGTGGTGAAAGGTGTTGGCGATGACGGTGCCCGGCGGCAGGGCGGCGACGTCGATCCCGTCGACGCCCGCGCCGGCGGCGTGCACGAGTCGCAGCCGCTTGCCCGCGGCGGCCACCTCGGCGGGGCAGTCTCCGGACACGAGCACGTCGGCGTCGCCCAGTACCGACCGCAGGGCGTCGTAGTCCTTCGGGGCGGGCCAGTGCACGAGGGTCGCGGCGGGCAGGGCCGCCTCGAACTGCTCGCGGAACTGCGCCAGATGGGGATCTGCGACCACGACGGTCAGAGCACCGGTGTGTACAGAGCCCGGGCCTGTCACGCGTGCCCCCTTGTTGCGGCGTGGGCACGGCTGGCGAGCGGGCCGGTGGACTCGCGGACGACGAGCTGGGTGGGCAGTCGCAGGGTGCGTGGTTCCTGGCGCTCGTGGTTCATGGACTGGGCCAGCAGCTCCAGACTGAGCGACCCGGCCCGCTCCATCGGTACGGCGATGCTGGTCAGGGCCGGGTGTGCGGCCTCGGCGAGCGGCATGTCGTCGATGCCCACGACGCTGAGGTCGTCCGGGATCCGCACGCCGAGCCGGCGCGCTCCTGCGATCACGCCGAGGGCGACGAGGTCGTTGTGCGCGACGACCGCGGACGCGCCCGAGGCGATCACGCCGGCGGCGGCCGCGGTACCGCCGGCCACCGTCTCGGACTGCCAGCCCAGGACCTCCAGTTCCAGGCCGGCCTGCTCGGCCTGTGCCCGGGCCAGATCGACACGGTGGCTGTTGGACCAGGAGTGCTGCGAGCCCTGGACGTAGGCGATCCGGCGGTGTCCCAGTGCGGCCAGGTACTCGACGGTCTGCCGCAGACCGTCGGTCGCGTCGGCCAGGACACAGTCGGCGGTCGTGGTCTCGCGGTTGACGAGGACGAGCGGGGTGTCTCCGCACAGGGCGACCACGTCCTCGGCGTCGAGTCGTGGTGAGCACACGATGAGGCCGGCCGACCTGTCGCTGAGCTGGGCGATCACTTCCCTCTCGTGGTCCGGGTCGAAGTCGGTGTCGGCCAGCACGATCGTCAGCCGACGGTGCCATCCCTGGGTCTGGGCGGCCTTGACGAAGGTGCCGAAGACGGGGTTGGAAATGTCCGGGACGACCACGGACACGGTGGCGGTGTCCGACAGCGCCTCGACCGGGCGGGGGGCCGGTGGTTCGTAGCCCAGCTCCTGCGCGGCTTCCAGAACCTTGCGCAAGCTTTCCGGCCCCACGCGCTGTGGGTCGCTGAACGCTCGGGAAGCCGTGGAGAGCGCGACGTTCGCGCGCCTTGCGACATCGGTCAGGGTGGGGGTCACGCCGGCACTCCGCTTCTTCGACGACGAAGCCTCAACAGTGCGGCAATATTCGGCAACCTTGCGCAAGGTTGTCAATGCTTGCGACAGAGGGAAGCTTGCTCCACCGAGGCAGCCACCCGAAATGCACGAGTGTGCCATCCTGATTTGCGAGAAAAGACTGTTTAGCCCGTTTCATCGCCCGGCTGTGACCGCGATGGGATCAGGGACTGCCAGGAGGCCGGAATGGACCGCTCAACCGTCTGGACCGGGCCTCCCGCCACCGGACGCCCGTGATGTCAGGCATCGGGGAAGGTGAACCCCCGACGCAGCCTCACCTTCCCGACCTGCACGTACGCCTGCGCACCGAGTTGGGGCGGATCGACGAGCAGTTGCGCGCTCTGCTGGCCGCCATGGACCGGCTGCAGGGCCTGCTGGATGCGGTGGTGGCCATCAGCCGGGAGGTCGAGCTGCCCGCGGTGCTGCACCGCATCGTGACCACCGCCATGGACCTGGTGAGCGCCCGCTACGGGGCACTGGGAGTACTCGACGAGTCGGGCGACCGCTTGAAGCACTTCATCTCCGCCGGCCTGTCCGAACAGGAACGCGCCGATCTGGCCGAGACCGCCTTCCCTCGTGGTCTGGGCGTCCTCGGGCACCTGATCCGCCACCCCGCGCCCCTGCGGGTGGATGGCATCGCGACCCATCCGGCGTCCGCCGGATTCCCGCCCGCCCACCCGCGCCTGCATACCCTGCTCGGCGTCGCCATCAGCGTCCGCGGCGAGATCTACGGTGACCTCTACCTCTCCGAGCGGCGCGACGGGCAGCCCTTCGACGCCCACGACGAGAGTGTCGTCGTCGCGCTGGCGAGCGCAGCCGGCATCGTGATCGAGAACGTCCGTCTGTTCGAACGGGTGCGCGTCGGAGCCGAGCAGTTCCAGCGCCTCCTGCTGCCCACACTGCCCGACGTGCGGCCTTTCACCGCCGCCGCCGTCTACCGGCCCGCTGCCGAGCCCAGTCGCCTCGGCGGGGACTGGTACGACGCCATCCCGCTGCCCGGCAACGTCGTGGCGGTCGTCATCGGCGACGTGGTCGGTCACGATCTGCGGGCCGCGGCCGCCATGGCCTCCGTCCGCAACATGCTGCGCGCCCTGCTGTTCGCACAGGGCGGCCCGCCCGGCGCGGTTCTCACCCAGCTCGACCGCACGCTGCAGGCCATCACGGACCATCCCGTCACCACCACGACCCTGGCGCGCATCGAACCGGACGGCCCGGGCTGGCGCCTTCACTGGAGCAGCGCGGGTCACGTCCCACCCCTGCTCATCGCCCCTGGGCAGCCAGCGGAATACCTGTTCGCCGAGCCCGGGCTGCCGCTCGGGGTCGACTTCGAGCAACCCCGCCCCGACCACGCCCGCTTCGTGCCTCCGGACGCCACGCTGGTCTTCTTCACGGACGGGCTCATCGAGCGCCCCGACCGGCCCATCGACGCCAGTCTCGACGAACTCACCGGTCTCGCCACCGCGTACGCAGCCCTGCCCCTGCAGGAGTTCGTGCAGGCACTGGCCGATCACCACCCCAGCGACGGTCACGACGACATGGCCGTCCTCGCCCTGCGCACCCCGCCTGCCTGCCCGGACGGCTCCGCCTGACGACCAGCTCAATCGTTCCGTAGAGGATTTCGAGGATCCGGCGGATGATGGACCTCTGCACGGTGTCGATGCGGAGGTCGCCCGATGACTCGCGCGCGGCGTGAACAGCTCCGGCGCGGCGGTGTGGCTGCCCTGGACGTCTGCGTCGTTGCTGCGCTGTACTACGTCTCCGCCAAGTTGGGGCTCCTTCAGCAACTGGTGCGCGGCCAGGTCACCCCGCTGTGGCCGCCGACCGGTATCGCCCTGGCGAGCCTGCTGCTGCGCGGCCCGAGGGTCTGGCCCGGGATCGCCCTCGGCGCACTCCTGGTCAACGTCTCCCTCGGCCCGTCGGTCTGGGCCGTGCTCTTGATCGTGGCGGGAAACACCCTCGCCCCCGTGTGCTCGTACCTACTGCTGCGCCGTACGGGATTCCGTGTCGAACTGGACCGTCTGCGGGATGCGCTGGCGCTGATCTTTCTCGGTGCGTTCACCGGGATGCTGGTCAGCGCGACGACGGGCAGCGGAACTCTGGCCCTCGCCGGTGTGCTCAGTGCCGACCAGTTCTGGCCCACGTGGTCGGTGTGGTGGACCGGCGATGCGATGGGCGTCCTGACGGTGACGCCGGTCCTGCTGGTTCTGCGCTCGGCGCGCTGGCCGAAGGACGCTCCGCCGGCCCGTTGGGCGGAGGGGCTGCTGCTGCTCGCAGCCACCTGCTGCGTCGGTGTCCTCGAGACCAGCCGCGCGCCCCTCATGTTCCTCGGCTTCCCGTTGCTGATCTGGGCGGCCTTCCGCTTCCAACTGGCCGGGGCCGCGCCGTGCGCCCTGGCCGTGTCGACCTTCGCGGTCATCGCCGCCGCACGGGAGTCCGGCCCGTTCGCCGGCCACAACCTGCTCACCAACATGATCACCCTGCAGGCGTTCAACGGTTCCTCCTCGCTGACCGCCCTGCTCGTCGCGGCGACCGTCAGCGAGCGCACCCAGACCCAGAAGGAGATCGCGCGAGCCTGCGGGCATCTCGCCGCGATGGTGGCCGAGATGGCCCAGAGCGGTTATCGCGCGGCACTCCCAGACGGCGTCGGCGCGAAGGACGCGGAAGAGCAGAGCGCACGGAGCAGAAGGCCGGGCATCTCTTCGTAGGGGACCTGCGAGGCGGCGGCGCCCGTGGGGTTCCTCGGCACGGCGGATCCGGGCGGGGACAAGGGACGCGCCGTCCGGCCGCTCACCGGCCGAGGGCAGTGGGGATGCGTTCGAGCACGGGGAACGGCACCAGCCCGTAGTGGTAGAAGTCCACCGCGTCCGCGCCTGCCGTGCGGGCCGCCGCCGTCTTGTCGGCCAGGGCATGGGCGGACTCCGTGTCCGGTGCGCCCGGGCGCAGCACGGTCCGCAGGGCGCAGGTGTCCGGCAGGGCGCTGCGGTAGGCGGCGGTGTCGGCGGCGATACGGGCGGGGTCGCGGGCGTAGGCGAGTACGGAGTATCCGGGGACCACCGCGCCTACGGCCGCCGGGTCGACTCCGGTCCACCATGCGTCCTCGGCCGCGAGCGCCCCGGTCGGCAGGCCGTCGCCGTAGCCCTTGACCGCACCGGTCAGATCGAGGAAGACCAGGTCGGAGCCTTCGTCCGCCACCGCGTCGGCGACGGCCGCGGCGAGTGAGGTGACGGTGGAGCGGCGGGCGCGGGCGTAGGCGGCGACGGGGCCGGGCAGGTCGTCAAGGCCCCCCAGGCTTCCCGGTGTCGGGGCGGCACCGTCGAGCACCCTGCCGACCGACTCCACCGCCACCGCACGCGCCTTGGCGGCGTCCACGCCCGCTTCCTCGGCGTGCCGCGTGCAGTGCGGGCAGAAGCACAGGCCCAGCAGGAACTCCTCCAGCGGGCCGAGGGGCACGAAGCTGCGCTCGTGGTGGTAACCGTGGCCGAAGGTGCCGTAGTGGAGCGACTCGGCGACAACCGCGTCCACGCCGAGGCGCGCGACGGAACGGGCCAGGGCGACGGCGTAGGAGCGCACGTCCGGGTGGGCGGGGCACAGGTCGGCCGGGGCGGCGCGGTCGCCGAAGCAGTTCTCCTGGGTGACGTCGGGGTGCGCGAGGCCGAGGGTGGTGTTGTGCAGGAAGACGGTCCAGCCGTGCAGGGCGGCGCCACGGTCCGCGGTGGCCCGGCGCAGCTCGCGCAGCGGTTCGCGGTCGGCGCCGGGCTGCACGGGCGGGGTCAGGCGGACCCCGTCGAACAGGTCGGCCGGGGGTGTGAAGTGGACGCCGTCCTGTCTCAGCGTGACCCGGGCGGGGCCGTGCGGGGTGACGTCGCGGGCGCGATGGTAGGCGGCGGCGACAGTGAGCGTGTCGCAGCCGTACGTGTCGAGGACGCGGTCCAGGACCTGGCTGACGCCCTCGGCGCGCAGGTCCTCGACGAAGGTGTAGAGGGCGGATCGCACGGGGTTCCCTTCGGATTGCCGGAGTTGGCGGGATTGCCGGAGTTGGCGGGGTTGCCGGGGTTGGCGGGGTTGGCGGGGTTGGCGGGGTTGGCGGGCTCGCTGATGTTGCTCGGCTTACTCGGGCGACTCGGCTTGCTCGAGTTACTCGGGTTACTCGGGTTACTCGGGTCGCCGGCTTGTTCAGCGTCCCCGGGCGGAGCCGAGGACGTGGGAGATCTCCAGGCCGGTGCGGACCACCATGGGGCCGACCTCGCGGACCCGGGCGGGGGTCATCCGGGTGGTCAGGCCGGAGACGCTGAGCGCACCGGCCACCGCGTCGGTGTGGTCGAAGACGGGCGCGGCGACACACCGCACCTCGGGTTCGTTCTCCCGGTCGTCGATGGCGTAGCCGCGGTGCCGGACACGTTCGAGCTCGATGCGCAGCCGTGCGGGGTCGGTGACCGTGTACTGGGTGATCGAGGGCATCCCCGCGGCCACCACGGTGTGGAACGCCTCCTCGCCCTGCCAGGCGAGGATGGCCTTGCCGACGGCGGTGCGGTAGGCGGGCACGCGGCTGCCGATGCGGGAGGCCATGCGAACGCTGGCCTCGTTCTCGACCTTGTCGATGTAGACGACGTCCGGCGGTTCGTACACGACCAGGTGGCAGGTCTCGCCGACCGCGTGCTGGAGCAGCCGGAGCGGTTCCGCGGCGGCGGTGCGCAGATCGAGGGAGGACAGGTACGCCTGTCCGAGCCGCAGGGTGCCGTGCCCGAGCCGGAACCAGCCGGTCTCCCGGTCGCGCACCAGCAGGTCGGTCTCGATGAGCGGGGTGGCCAGGCGCAGCACGGTGCTCTTGTTGACGCCGAGGTCGTCCGCGATCCGGCTCAGGGACACGCCCCGGCCGGTGCCGGCGTGGTCGCGGACGTACTCCAGGACCGTGAGGGCGCGGCGCAGGGACGAGGACTGGTTGCGTCGGGCCGGTGGTGTCGTCGTCATGTCGTACTCCTGGGCAGCAGGCCACGGGCCACGATGTCACGGGCGGCGGCCAGATGGCGTCCGGCTCTGGAGAGCGAGACCTCGTGGTGACCGGGGAACAGCGCGTCCACGTCGAGCGCGGCCAGCAGGGTCAGGCTGGCCGCGTACTCCGGCACCCGGCAGTCGTGCAGGTTCTGCAGGGAGATACGGCCTCCGGTGAAGACGCAGTCCCCGGAAAACAGGGCCCGGTGGTGCGGGGTCGTGAGGTGGTAGCACAGGTGCCCGTCCGCGTGACCGGGAGTGGCCACGGCCCGTACGACCACTCCCCCGCCGAGGTCGAACTCCGTCCCGTCGGCGACCGGTTCGACACCCGGGCAGGGCCGCACGGCGTAGTCGGCCGGGTAGACACCGGCGGCCTTCCCCTTGTCCACGCTGAGGCCCGCTTCGTCGCCGTCGGCGATCCAGCGGACGGCTTCCGGGCCGGCCAGCACCTTCAGGCCGGGCAGTTCATCGGCGAGAGCGGCGGCCCCGCCGGCGTGGTCGGCGTGGCCGTGGGTGAGCAGGAGGAGGTCGGGGCGGGTGCCTGCGGTGCGCAGGATGTCGGGGACGGAGCGTCCGGCACCGGCGTCGATCAGAGCGCTGCGGCGCGTGCCCCGCACGAGGTAGACGTGGCAGTCCAGCGGGTCGGTGAGATCGAATCCGGCCGCTCCGCTGGCGACGAGGGTGACGTGGTCGGTCAGCCGCAAGACGCCTCCTCCACGGCCATGTTCTCCACGTCCATGCCACGCACCGCCGCCACCACGGCCCGCGCGGCCAGCTCCACCTCCGCCAGTTCCACCGACTCGTCCGCCGAGTGGGCGTCCCGTATCGAACCGGGGCCGAAGACCACCGTCGGTACGCCCACCCGGGCGATCTTGCTGGCGTCCGTCCCGAAGGGCATGCCCGCGACCTCGCCGGGGTGACCGAGGGCGGTCAGGGCGCGGCGCAGCGCGCTCACCACGGCCGAGTCCGCGGGTGTGTCGAGGGCAGGGTCGATGAGGAAAGGGGGGTCCAACTCGGCGCCCAGCACGGCGAGTTCGGCACGATCCTGCTGCCAGACGACGTCCGGCTCCTCCCCGGGAAGCGTGCGCCGGTCCACGTCCACCTCGCAGGTGGCGGCGATGGTGTTCGGACCGGTGCCGCCGCGGATCCGGGTGACCGAGCGGGTGGCCGGGCCGAGCAGCGGGTGCGGGGCGACGGCCGGGGGCGTGGCGGCGAGGTGCGTGAGGACCGGGGCCATCAGGGAGATCGCGTTCACCGCCTCCTCCGGGCGTGAGCTGTGCCCGGCCCGGCCCGTCGTCCGCACGGTGTAGCGCACGACGCCCTTGTGGGCGACGGCCGGCACCAGTCCGGTCGGCTCCCCTACGATCGCGCCCACGACCGCGCGCCCCCGCAGCCGCTGCAGCAGGTGCACGACCCCGCGGTACTCGTGCTCCTCGTCGCACACCCCGGCCAGTACGACGGTGTGCAACGGCGGCTTCCCGCGGGCGAGTTCGGCGGCGGCCAGCATGAACGCGGCCAGCGGCCCCTTGGCGTCGCAGGCTCCGCGCCCGTACAGCCGGCCGCCGCGCACCTCGCCGTCGTACGGCGGCACCGTCATCCCGTCGACCTCGACCGTGTCGAGATGCGACTCCAGCAGCACGGCCTTCTCCCGGCACCCCGGCACGACCGCCACCACGTTGCACCGCCCCGGCAGCACCTCGTGCAACTCGGCCTGTACGCCGTGCCGTTGGAGCCAGTCGCGGACGTACTCGGCGACGGCCGTCTCGCCCCCGTCGCCCGGTCCGCCCCGCGGGTTCACGCTGGGCAGTCGGACGAGATCCCGTAGCAGCGAGGTCGGTTCGCTCATGTGCGGCGCTCCCTCGCGTAGACCAGCAGCAGGCCGATGATCAGCACCCCGAGGACGACCTGCCGTACGCCCTCCGAGAGGTTCCAGGACGTCAGCAGGGCGGTGAGCAGGGTCAGCAGCAGGGCGCCGGCGACGGTGCCGAGGAGGTGGCCGCGGCCGCCGAGGATGGAGGTGCCGCCGAGCACGACGGAGGCGATGGACAGCAGTTGGTAGGGGTTGCCCATGGTCAGCGAGCTGGTGCCGGTGAAGCCGAGCAGCACCAGGCCGGCGACTCCGGCGAGCAGGGCGCAGCCGACGTACGCGGTGAACGCGGTGGCGCCGAGCGGCACTCCGGAGGCGCGGGCGGCGCTCTCGCCGGAGCCCAGCGCGAACGCGTACCGGCCGGTGCGGGAGGCGTGCAGCAGCCAGCCGGCGACGGCCGTGATGCCCAGCCACAGCACGAACGCCCAAGGGACGCCCAGCAGACGCCCGTTGGCGAGCGAGTCGAGCAGCGGCAGGTGGGCCGAGCTGGGCGAGCCGTCGGTGTAGACGAGGAGGGCGCCGGAGAGGATGGTGCCGCTGGCCAGCGTCATCACCATCGGCGGCACCCGCAGCCACACCACGCCGGCCGCGTTCACCGCGCCCACGAGCGCGCTCAGCGCGAGGGCGGCCAGAACGCCCGTGACCCCGCCGCCCGTACCGGAGGCGACCTTGGCGCAGACGACCGCCGACAGGGCCACGACCCCCGACACCGACAGGTCGATGCCGCTCATGATGACGACCAGGGTCTGGCCGACGGCGACGATGCCCAGGAAGGACGCCGTCTGCACCAGGTAGCGGAAGTTGGAGAGGCTGTCGAAGCCGTCGGCGAACAGGACCGCCGCGATCCAGGTCAGCGCCAGCACGCCGAACGCCCAGGCGGCCCGGCTGCCGCGCACCACGGCCACCACACTCACCGTGCTCATACGGCTGCCTCCTTCGTGAGGTACGTCTTCAGCGTGAGCGCCACCACGAGGATCACGCCCTGCACGACGAGCTGGTAGAACGGCGAGATCCCGGTGAACAGCAGCAGGTTGGTGAGCAGCCCGATCACCAGCGCGCCCAGGACCGTGCCGCGCATCCTGCCGACCCCGCCGAAGAAGCTGATGCCGCCGAGCACACAGGCGGCGATGGAGTTGAGGGTGTACGGCGTGCCGATGGTCGGATCCGCCGAACCGGTCTGCACCGCGAGCCCGATCCCGGCAAGGCCGGTGAACGCGCCTGCCAGCGCATAGCCGCCGATCTTCACGCCGCGGGTGTGCAACCCGCTGGCGTAGGCGCCGTGTTCGTTGCCGCCGACGGCGTACAGGGCGAGCCCGTGCCGGGTGGTGCGCAGCAGCTTCCAGACGGCGAGGACGACCGCGAGTGCGAGGGCGGGCAGCGCGACGCCGTTCCAGCCGTTGTTGTACGCGTTCACCAGTCCGCCCGGCACATGTCCGCCGGGCTGCGGCAGGACGACCAGGGTGACTCCGCTCCACAGGAAGGAGGCGGCGAGGGTCACCACGATCGGTGGGAGTCCGGCGTACGCCACCAGCGCGCCGTTGACCGCGCCCGCGCCGACGGCCGCGCCCAGCGCGACCATCGCCCCGACGACGACTGAGCCGGTGCTGTGCGCGTCATGCGTGGCGAACACGGCCATGGCGAGGCCGAGCACCGATCCGAGCGACAGGTCGATGCCGCCGAGCAGCATCACCGAGGTCTGTCCGGCCGCGGCCAGGATCAACGGCAGGAACTGGGCGGACAGGATGGTGATGGAGGCGGGGGTCAGCAGCCCGGAGTCGTAGTGCTGGTAGGCGACGAGCAGGACGAGGAGGAGGCCGAGCAGCCAGAGGATCTCGGTGTTGCCCCGGGTGAGGGAGGCCAGACGGTCACGCATGGGCCACGCTCCCGGGTGCGGAGGTGTCCGGTTCCGCGGCCGGTCCGTCGGCCGGAGGGTCCGCCGAGGCGGCCGCGCCCATCACCGACGCCCGTACCAGCCGCTCTTCCGTGAGGTCGGTGCCGGCGAGCCGGTCGACGACTCTCCCCTCGTACGGCACGGCCACCTCGTCGCAGAGGCCGACCAGTTCCATCGTGTCTCCCGAGGTGACCAGGACCGCCATGCCGTCGTCGGCGAGGCGGCGCAGGAGGTGGTAGATCTCGCGTTTGGTGCCGATGTCGATGCCCCGGGTCGGTTCGGCCAGCAGCAGGACCCGGGGCGCCGTGGGCAGCCACTTGGCGAGGGCGACCTTCTGCTGGTTGCCGCCGGACAGGCGGCGCGCCTCCTGCGCCGGGGAGGCGGCCTTGATGCGCAGCCGCTCGGTGAGTTCGGCGACCAGGCGGGATTCGGCGCCGCGCGAGACGGTGGTCAGGCGGCGGGCCGGGGCGAGTTCGCGCAGGCTGGGCAGGGCGAGGTTGTCGCGGACGCTGCGTGCGGTGTGGACGCCCTCGGTCTTGCGGTCCTCCGGCACGTAGGCGATGCGGTGCCGGATCGCCTCGCGCGGGGAGGCGATCCGTGCGGGCCGTGCGTCCACCGTGATCCGCCCGGTGTGCCGGGCGAGGCCGAACAGGGCGCGCAGGACCTCGCGTTGGCCCTGGCCCTGGAGCCCGCCGAGGCCGAGGATGCGGCCGGGCACGAGGTCCAGGTCGACGGCGGTGCAGCCACCGGTGACGGTCAACTCCCGCGCCTGGAGCAGTGGTTCGTGAGAGGCAGCCTTGGCGGGAGCCTTCGGCGGAAACAGGTCCGACAGCTCCCGCCCGATCATCAGTCGTACGACGTCGTCGTGATCGGTCTGCTCCCGCTGCCGGGTCGCGGTGACCGCTCCGTCCTTCAGGACCGTCAAGCGGTCGCTGATGGCGAAGAGTTCGGCCATGCGGTGGCTGACGAAGATGACCGATCCGCCGCTTTCCCGTAGTTCGCGCACGACCCGGAAGACGGCGGCCACCTGGTCCTCGTCGAGGGCGGAGGTGACCTCGTCCAGGATCAGCAGGCGGGGTTTGCCCGCCAACGCCTTGGCCAGTTCGACCAGTTGGAGGCTGCCGAGCGGGAGCCGGCCGGCGCGCAGGTGCGGGTCGACGTCCAGGCCGACCCGCTCCAGCAACGGCCGGGCCCGCGCGGCGAGTTCACCGGCCCGCACCAGGCCGTGCCGGCTGGGCCAGGCGCCGAGGAAGACGTTCTCCGCGACGCTCTGGTGCGGGTTGAGGCTCAGCTCCTGGTGGACGGAGCCGATCCCGGCGGCCCGGGCGCGGTGCGGGGACCACGCCCGGGGCACGGGGGTGCCGTCGTAGACCACCCGGCCCGAGTCCGGCGCGAGCAGCCCGGTGACGAGGGAGAGGACGGTGGACTTGCCGGCCCCGTTCTCCCCGACGAGCGCGAGGACCTCGCCGGGTTCGACGGTGAGGCTCACCTCGCGCAGCACCTGGTTGCCCGCGAAGGACTTCGTGACCTGCTCCACGCTCAGCACGGACGTCATGGACACTCCCCCGACTTCACTTTCCGATGAGCTTGTCGATCTCGGACTGCGAGATGTCGTTGATCGGGTACGAGTCGTCGGGCTGGTCGGTCTTGACGTACTGGGCGAGGTTCTTGTCGGTGATCTCGGGCAGCGGGACGGTGATGTCCTGGGGGACGGAGGTGCCTTCCTTCTTGGCGACGGCGGCTTCCAGGGCGATCACGGCCAGGTAGTTGGGCTGGGCGGTGGCATAGGAGGAGAAACCGTTCTTCTGCTGGGCCTGCCACTGCTTCAGGAAGCCGTTGTAGTTCTCGCCGGTGATCGGGACGAGCTTCTTGTCCTGCTTGACCAGCGTCTGCAGCGCGGCGGCCGAGAGCGCGCCGCCCTGGGAGAAGACGCCCTGGATGCCGGGGTGTGCGGAGTAGGCGGAGGCGAAGGCCTGGGCGGCCGGGGCGAGGTTGTACTCGCTGTGCACATTGCTCACGATCTTGATGCCCGGGTACTTCTTGAAGACCGCCGCGGCCCCGGCCCACCGGTCCTCGCTGACGGCGACGCCCGCGGGGCCGTTGATGGCGATGATGTCGCCCTTGCCGCCGAGCTTCTTGGCCAGCCAGGTGGCCATCATCGAGCCCCACGCCTTCTGGTCCGTGCCGACTCGGATCACCTTGGTGCTGTTGGGCAGGGAGTCGAAGGCGACGACCGTGATGCCGGCGGACACGGCCTGCTCCAGGGCCGGATCGAGGGCCGTGGAGGAGCCGGCGTCGACCAGGATCACGTCGTACTTCTGCTGGATCATGGCGCGGATCTGCGCGATCTGCTGCGACGTGTCGCCGTTGGCGTTGAAGGTCTTGAACTCGGAGACCTTTCCCGCCTTCTTCAGCTTGCCGACATCGCCGTTGAGCATCTTCAGCGTCTGCTGCATCCACGACGGGGTCAGGTAGATGGTCGACCAGCCGACCTTGAGGTTCTTCGCCGTCGCTGCGGAGGCACTGCTGCCGGCGGAGGCACTGCTGTTCTGGACGTCGCAGGCCGACACTGCGGCCAGGGCGCACAGGGAGGCCACCACTGCCACTGCGCCGCGTACTGAGCGTGCGTTCATCAAAAGCTCCTCGGTTCCCTCGGGGAGAAGTCCGGGCAGGGGCGCCCGGAGGGACGGGGGTGGGGGAAGGGCGCGCGCACGCCGGAACGTCCGTGTTCCGGCAGGTGAGAGCGCTGCGCCCGGTGAGGACCGGTCTGTTGAGAGGGGAACCTATGGCCGCGCTCAGGCCGTGCACCACATCTGCACTACAGAATTTCGCATTGCACAACATGGCCGCTCGCACGGGATGGCGACGGGGCCGATGGGGAGTTCCTCCGGACGGACACCCATCGCGACCGGCCCGCTGAATTCAGCGGCTCCGGGACTCGAAGGAAGTGCTCAAGGAGCCGGGGATCGCCCTGGTGGCCGTAGCGCAACGGCACAGCCCTAAGGGACTGTTAGGACTTCGTTCGCGATGTTGAACGGCCCTGTTGCGCCGTCGACTCTGTCTGTTCCGGGCCGCAGACAAGGGAGTTCCGATGGCCACACAGACCACGACCGGGCGGGCGCAGAAGTCGCGGCGCGGTGAGCGCAGGGTTGTCAGCAACATCCTGCGGGGATCGATCGGCAACCTGATCGAGTGGTACGACTGGTACGCGTACACCGCGTTCAGCGTGTACTTCGCGTCCGTCTTCTTCCCCTCCGGCGACCAGACCGCCCAACTGCTGAACACCGCCGCCGTGTTCGCCGTCGGCTTCCTGATGCGGCCGATCGGCGGCTGGGCGCTGGGCCGCTACGCCGACCGCCGCGGCCGGCGTGCCGCGCTGACGCTGTCGGTGACGCTCATGGCGGCCGGTTCGCTGATCGTGGCGCTGACCCCGTCGTACGGCTCGATCGGGGTCGGCGCGCCGGTGCTGCTGGTGACCGCCCGGCTGCTGCAGGGTCTCTCGGTCGGCGGTGAGTACTCGACCTCGGCGACCTATATGTCGGAGGTGGCCTCGCCGGGCCGCCGCGGCTACTACTCCAGCTTCCAGTACGTCACCCTCATCGCCGGCCAGCTGACCGCGCTCGGCCTGCAGATCGTGCTCCAGCAGGTGCTCAGCACCTCGCAGATGGAGGCGTGGGGCTGGCGGATCGCGTTCGTCGTCGGCGCCGCCGGGGCGATCGTCGTGCTGTGGCTGCGGCGCGGCATGGACGAGTCGGAAAGCTACGAGAAGGCCGCCGAGTCGGACGAGGGCCGCGGCACCCTGCGCGTGCTGCTGTCGTACCCGCGCCAGTGCCTGGTCGTCGTCGGGCTGACCATGGGCGGCACGCTGTTCTTTTACACGTACACCACCTACCTGCAGAAGTTCATGGTCAACACCAGCGGCATCGCCAAGCCGACGGCGGCCTGGATCAACTTCTTCGCGCTGCTCGTGTTCGTGCTGCTGCAGCCGGTCATGGGCCTGCTGTCCGACCGGGTGGGGCGCCGCCCGATGCTGATCGCGTTCGGTGTGCTGGGCGCCGTGGTCGTCGTGCCCTCGCTCACGCTGCTGTCGCACACCAGCGATCCGTTCTACGCCTTCCTGCTCATGGTCGGGCCGCTGGCGGTCAGCTCCCTCTACACCTCGATCAGCGCCATCGTGAAGGCCGAGCTGTTCCCGGTCTCGATCCGGGCGCTGGGCGTGGGCCTGCCGTACGCGCTGACCGTGGCCCTGTTCGGCGGCACCGCCGAATACGTCGCCCTGTGGTTCAAGAACGCCGGGCACGAGAGCTGGTACTTCTACTATGTGACCGCCTGCGTCCTGATCTCGCTGTTCGTCTACGTTCGGATGCGCGAGACCTCGGACGGATCACCGTTGGAGGCCGAGGCCGGGGCCGGGAACTGACGGAATGAGGACGACCGTGCGCGTACTGCTGGCCGAGGACGACGACGGCGTGGCCGCCGCGCTGACCGAGGCCCTGTACGAGCACGGTCATCTACCGACCCGGGTGCGGCGCGGCGAGGAGGTCCTCGCCCGCCACCGCCGGGCCGACCTGCTCCTCCTCGACCTCGGCCTGCCCGACCTCGACGGTCTGGAGGTCCTGCGCAAGCTGCGCGCGGTCAGTCGCCTTCCGGTGGTGGTCCTCACCGCGCGCGGCGACGAACGGTCGGTGGTGCGCGGCCTGCGGCTGGGCGCCGACGACTACCTCGTCAAACCGGTACGGCTGGCCGAGCTGCTGGCCCGTATCGAAGCCGTCACCCGCCGCAGCGCGGCGCCCGCCGCTCCGGCCGCGCGCACGGTGCACGCCGGGGACGTCGAGGTCGACATCGACGCCCGCCGGGTGACCGTCGGCGGCGTCGAAGTGCGCCTGACCACCAAGGAGTTCGAGGTCCTCGCCGTGCTGGCGGCCCGGGCCGGGACCGCCGTCAGCCGGCAGCAGCTGATGGACGAGGTGTGGGGCGACGCCTATCTGGCGGTCTCCCGCTCGCTCGACGTCCATCTCACCCAGCTGCGCGCCAAACTGGCCCGCCCTGAGGTGCTGACCACGATCCGCGGCTTCGGCTACCGCTTCGGCGGCTGAGCGGGCCGGGCCACTCCGATGCGCACCCGGGTCCTCACCGTCGTCCTGGCCTTCGTCGTGCTCGCGGTGGCCGGGTTCGCCGTACCCCTGCTGGGCGTCACCGCGACCCAGCGCACCCAGCAGCTCGTCGCCGCGCGCACCGCCGACCTCGACCGCTTCGCAGGGCTCGCCCAGCAGGCCGCCGAGAGCGGTGACACCGGCGCGCTGACCGCCGAGGTCACCCGGTACACCGAGCTGTACGGCGAGGCCGTCGTGGTCGTCGACGCCCGCCGCGCCCCTGTCGTGCAGACCGGCGGTCTGCGTGCCGCCGACCCGGCCGTCGCCCGCCTCGTGGACGCGGCGCTGCGCAACCAGCCCGTCTCGCCCGGCGGCACCCTGCGCCCCTGGTCCCGCGGCGACAAGCTGCTGGCCCGTCCGGTGGGCACCGGCACCCGGGTGTCCGGCGCGGTGGTGCTGCGCGCCTCGGTGCGCACCGCCGCCTACGACATCGCGCTGCGCTGGGCGCTGGTCCTGGCGGGGGCCGGCCTGGTGGCGGTGGCCTGCGTGGTGCTGGCGAGGAGGGCCACGCGGTGGGTCGTACGCCCCCTCCACCGCCTCGACCGCGCGGTCGGCGCGCTGGCGGCGGGGCTGCCCCCCGAGCACGCCAGGGCCGGCGGACCGCCCGAACTGCGCCAGCTGGCCACCGGTTTCAACCGCATGGCGGACGCGGTGACCACCGCCCTGGAACAGCAGCGCCGTCTGGTGGCCGACACCTCCCACCAACTCCGCAACCCGCTCGCCGCGTTGCGGCTGCGCATCGACTCCCTCCAGCCCCGGCTACCCGCCTCCGCCACCCGCACCTACACGGGCGTGACCGCCGAACTCGAACGCATGGAGCGTCTCCTCGACGACCTGCTCACCCTCGCGCACGCCGAACACCGCGCCGGCGAACTGGCTGTGACGGGCCGTCAGGACGCGGGATGTGAAGCGGCGGCGGTCACCGAGGCCCAGGTGCGGCTGTGGCGGCCGGTGGCCGAACAGGCCGGAGTCCGGCTGGAGTTCGTCCCCGGCCCGGCCGTCCCCGTGAGCTGTCCGGCGGACGAACTCGCGCAGGTGGCCGACATCCTGCTCGACAACGCGATCAAGTACGCCGGGAGCGGCGCCCGCGTCGAGGCACGCTGCCGGACGGAAGGCGCGGACGCGGTAGTGGAGGTGCGGGACGACGGCCCGGGCCTCGCCGCCGCGGAACTCGCCCAGGCGGGCACCCGCTTCTGGCGCTCGGAACGCAACCGCGAGGTACGCGGCAGCGGCCTCGGCCTGGCGATCGCCGAGCGGCTGGTGGCCGGCCGCGGCGGCCGCGTCGAATTCACGGCGGCCGAACCGCACGGCCTGCGGGTCAGGGTCGTACTCCCGAAGGGGGATACGCCATGACCGGCCCCGCCCGGCGCACCGTCCTGCGGGCGGCACTGGGCACAGCGGGCGCCGGACTGCTCGCGGCCGCGGTGACAACCGACGCACGGCACGCGGACCGCGGCCCGGAGGGCGGGCTGCGGATCGCGACCGGCGAGCCCGACGGGTTCTACACGGCCTTCGGCCGGCTGCTCGCCGACCAGGTGACGGCCGTCTACCCACGGCTGTCCTGCGAGGTGGTCAACAGCGAGGGCAGCGTGGCCAACGTACGGCTGCTCCAGGCGCGGCGGGCCGACGTGGCGCTGGCCCTGACCGACATCGCGTGGGCCGCATACGACGGCACGACACCGTTCGGCGACCGCCTCCCGCTGCGGGCGATCGGCCGGGTCTACGAGAACTACCTGCAGCTGGCCGTACGCTCCGACGCCCGCATCCGCACCGTCGCCGACCTGGCCGGGCGCACCGTCTCACTGGGCGCTCCCGGGTCCGGCGGTGCCGTGCTCGGCGACCGTCTGCTGCGCGCGGCCGGCCTGACGCCGGGCACCGACGTACGGGTCCGGCGACTGCGGATGTCACAGGCGGCGCGCGCGATGCGGGACGGTTCCGTCGACGCCCTGCTGGTGGCGGGGGGCGTGCCCCTGCCCGTCCTGACGGGTCTCGGCACCCGCCCCGGTATCCGTCTTCTGTCGCTGGCCGGTCTGCTGCCCCGGCTGCGCGGCGGTTCGGGTTGGGCCGGCTCGGGGCTGGAGGCGGTGGCGGTGCCGGCGGGGGCGTACCGGGGAACGTCCGAGGTGGCCACGATCGGTGCGGCCAACCTCCTCCTGTGCCGCCCCGACCTGCCCGTGTCGGTCGCCGCCGCCCTCACCCGGGTACTGGTGCGCCGGGCGACCCGGCTCGTCCCCGCCACGGCCCTCGGCACCCAGTTCCTCGACGCACCGAGCCTGATCTCCACCGGGGCCGTCCCCCTGCACCCCGGGGCGATCGCGGCCTACCGCGAACTGCACGGATAGGGCTTCTCCGGTGGATCAGGCCGGTGTCAGGACCACCGCCTGGCCGCCCGCCGTGGCCATGGCGACGTCCAGCGTGGTCGCCGAGGTCACCGTCCGTGTGCTGACCACGACCGGGGTCCGGTAGGGGCTGCTGCCCGGGGTGCCGTCGGCGTAGACGGTCGCCGTGTAGGTGGTGCCGTCGTCGAGGAAGGACAGCGGGAGCGACAGTGTCCGGGCCGTCTCGTTGGTCATCGCCCCGAGGTACCAACTGGAGCCGTTGCGGCGGGCGACCGCGATGTACTCGCCGATCGACGCGGCCAGCGTCCTGCTCTCGTCCCAGGTGGTGGGCACGGCGTTGAACCAGGGCAGGCCGGGCCAGTTGGCGGCGTTGTCGTACTTGGACAGGGTCTTGTCGTACCAGAAAAGGAAGTTGAGGGGCTGGTAGTAGACCGCGGCCATCGCCATCTGGTGCGCGTTGGTCGTCTTGTTGCGCGACTGGCCGTAGCAGATCGTGTAGTCCATGGGGCCGCCGATGTTGCGGGCGAAGGGCAGCGTCACGTTGTGGGTGGCGGTCGGGAACTGCTCGTTGCCGCGCACGCCCTCCATGTTGACCCAGTTCGGGTACGTGCGCTCGTAGCCGAACGGCCGTACGTCGTCGTGCATGTCGATCAGCAGCCGGTGCCTGGCGGCCGTCTGCGCCCAGTGGGTGATCTGGTTCGTCATCGACTGGGTGCCGTCGTTGATGAAGCCGAGCTTGATACCGGTGACGCCCCAGCTCTTGTAGAGCGCGAACAGCGAGTCCGGGTCGGACAGGGCGAGTTGGTTGACGTAGAGGAAGACACCGAGGCCCTTGCCGGTGGCGTAGGAGATGACCGACGGCAGGTCGATGGCGGCGATCGGCTTCGTCGCGTCGAAGGTGCTGAACTCGGGGCCGTACCAGCCGGCGTCGTACTCGATGAAGTCCAGGCCGCGGGCCACGGCGAAGTCGGCGCCCGCGAGGCCGGCGGCGGTGGTGAGTTCGCAGCGGAACACCTTGCCGGGTTTGATCCACGAGGTGTCGTCGAGCTCGTTCGCGGGGGCCAGGTTGAGTACCAGTTCGGCGTTGTCGACGAGTTCGGCGTGCGTCGACCCGATCACCACCGCGCGCCACGGCGTGGCGAACGGGGTGGTGACCGTGGCGGTCGTCTCGACCTGGCCGGTGCCGCGCGCGGTGTGCTCCATCAGGAAGGCGGCCAGGGTGTTGGGCTGCCCGTCGACCGAACTCAGCATCAGGCGCGGGAAGTCCAGCCGGGCTGACTCGCAGACGCAGGCGATGAGCCCGTCCGGGAACGTGGCGGCCAGCGGCAGGTCGGTCAGGGGGCCGGTGTCCGTGTCGGCGGTGCCCGTGACGGGGATCGCGCCGGGGGCGACCGGGACGTAGGGGTTCTCGTCGCGGGCGCTGTAGACGGTGGTGTCGTCGGGGAAGACGAACGTCGTCAACTCGGCTGCCACGGCGGCCGTTCGTGGATCGGGCAGGACGTAGCGCAGGGCGACGCCGGTCTTGTAGGCGCGGATCTGGACGCCGAAGCGGATGCCCGAGGCGGTGTCCCTGAGCAGCCAGCGCTGCTCCTGGAAGTGGTCGGTGACGGTCGCGTTGCGGCCGTACGGCGGCGACCACTTGGTACGCACGGTACGGCGCCGCTCGTCCAGCACGTCCACGCGGCTGCCGAGGACGGTCCCGTCGGCCAGCGCGAGCCCCAGGGCCGAACTGCCGATCACCGTCCGGCCGTCGCGGGCGGCGGACCAGCGCAGCGCTCCGTCCACCACCGACACGGTGACGGATGTGCCGCCCAGGCGTGCGGTGGCCTCGGGGCAGCGGCCCGGTGCCGCGTAGGCCGCCCGGGAGCCGGCGAGCCCGGCCGCCGCCATGCCGGCCGTGACGACGGCGCCCCTGAGTATCCCGCGGCGGGACATCGTGCCCGAGCGGTCGGCCGGGGCGACGGCGTGCTCTTCCGGGTGTTCCGAAGCTCTCATGGTGCCTGGACCTCTCCCTCGAGGTTCGTGCCCGACGCACTGCACGGGTCGATGTAATGCGGTAGTAACCGCTTTCCAACGCGGGGAACCTACGCGGCCGGGAGGCATGGGTCAAGATCCTGCGCGCGTCGAAGTCACGGGGTTCCGGGGCGATTTCGGCCCTTGGGCGTCTGCGACGACAGCACTCCGAGTCTGCCGGGGCGACCGTGCCGCGTGGATCGAGCTGCCGGACGAGGTGATTGCCGGGCGGCTCGGCCGACGGCACCCGGGTGGAGGGCACGGCGACGCGGTGGACCTCACCGACGCCACGCCCCCCTGCACGGCCTCACCTGGTGCAGGTGGGGTAGTTCCCCCGAGCCGTCGCTGCCCGGCAGTCATCGACTCGGCTCACGTGAGGCACTGAGCGGTAAACGAGGCGATCACGTGCGCCGAGCCGCTGGTCATGTCCCCCGCCCCTGCCGAAGGAAGATGAATGCACAGTTCAGGTGTGCCTCGACATGCCAGGGAAGCGGCTCGACGTACCAGCAGACGACATACAGGCTCACGCCGAGATCTTGTCGGCCCGCTTCAACTCCGCTACTTCCGCGCGGAGTTGTTTCGGCACTGCTCGTATTTTTGTAAACCAAGATGATAGATATGGCTTCAGCCGGTTATGGTCGCTGGTGGGTGGGTTGGACACGACGGAGGGGCTCGCGTTGGATCGCCTGGTGGGAGCGGGCCTGGAAGTCGGCAAAGCCCAGTTCGGCGATGAATTGCGGGCTTTCGCCGTAGCCGGACTTCCGGGCATCGAAGGCGTCCGGAAACAGCGCCCCGCTGTCGTGGGACCGCAACGCCCGACGCTGCGCATGCCAGACACGGCGGTCGCCTCCGCGGGTCGGCCGGACGCGGTGGGCCTGTGACCGGCCGGCAGGCGCCCGGGGTGCTGCCTCCGTCGCTGCGCCCGTGGCTCGGGCTGATCGCGGGTCTCGCCGCGCTGGTGGTCGTCGTGATCGGGGTTCTGTACGCCGGCCACAGTGAGCCCGGCAGGGTGGACCGGTGGATCGTCTCGCCGACGGCCGACAGTGTGCGGAATCCGTGGCGGCACGTCGCTCTGTTCCTGGACTTCTTGGGGAATCCCGCCGGATCGGTGATGTTGGTCGTGGCCGTCGTGGGCGGCTGCCTGCTGCTTCGGCGTCCGCGCGCGGCGGTGCTCGTCGTTGCCGGTGTCGTGGTGACCGTGGGGACGGCGACGGTGCTCAAACACCTGGTGGGACGCACCATCCACGGCCCCGGCAACCTGTCCTATCCGAGCGGGCACACCGCCTTCCTCACTGCGCTCGCCCTCATGGTGGCGCTGCTCGCGACCGGCCGGTTCGGCCTCGGCAGGACGGCCGGCACGTCACTCGTGTTCGGCGCGGCGCTGGTTGCCGGTGCCGCCATGGGCTGGGCGCAGGTCTCCCTGGGCGCGCACTATCCGACCGACGTCCTGGGCGGCTGGTGCACCGCGCTGGCGGTGATACCGGCGACCGCCTGGCTGGTCGACCGGACAGCCGACCGGCTGGTCGATCGGACCGCGGACGCCGGTCGGCTGGAGCGTCGCTGACATCACGCCAGGCGGCGGAACACCGGTTTCACCGGTCGCCCGCCCACCCAGGGGGTGGGGTCGGCGGCGTCGAGTGCCTTCCGGTACACCGCACATGCCTGGGCCACCACGTCGACGGTGTGGTCGATGTCGGCGTCGTCGAGGGCGCTGCTCACCACGAACGACGGGGCCAGCACCCCGCCCGCGAGGAGTCGGCGCAGGAACAGGGTGCGGTACTCCTGCGACGGCTGCCCGTTCTCGTCGAGGGTGGCGAAGACCAGGTTGCTGGCCCGGCCCTTGACGACGATGTGGTCGCCGACGTCCATGCTCGCCGCGGCGTCGCGGACACCGGCGGCCAGCCTCTCGCCGAGGGCGTGCAGCCGCGCTGTGATGCCCTCCTCGACGTAGGTGGTCTGCACGGCCATCGCGGCTGCCAGGGAGTGCGTTTCCGCACCGTGGGTGGTGGACAGCAGGAACACCCGCTCGCCGGGGTGACGCAGCCCGCCGCGCTCCATCAGCTCGCGGCGCCCGGCCAGCGCGGAGACGGCGAACCCGTTGCCCAGTGCCTTGCCGAAGGTGGAGAGGTCGGGGACGACGCCGTACAGGCCCTGGGCGCCCGCCTCGGACCAGCGCAGGCCGGTGATCATCTCGTCGAAGATCAGTACGCAGCCGTGCCGGTCGGCCAGTTCGCGGAGGCCCTCGAGGTACCCGGGCGGCGGCTCGGTGTGGGTGGCGGGTTCGAGGATCAGGCAGGCGACCTCGTCCTGGTACCGGGTGAGCAGCTCCTCCGTGGCGGCCAGGTCCCCGTAGGGGAACGCCACGGTGAGCTCGTTGGTCGCCTCCGGGATACCGGCGGACATCGGCGTGGTGCCGATGAACCAGTCGTCGACGGAGAAGAACGGATGGTCGCCGCAGATGGCCACCCGCGGGCGCCCGGTGACGGCGCGGGCGAGGCGCACCGCGGCGGTGGTGACGTCGGAGCCGTTCTTCGCGAACTTCACCATCTCGGCGGTCGGCACCGTGGCCAGGAAGCGTTCCGCGGCCTCGACCTCCACGATGGACGGCCGGACGAAGTTGCTGCCGCGGTCGATTTCCCTGCGTACCGCCTCGTTCACGCGCGGGTGGGCGTGGCCGAGGCTGACCGATCGCAGGCCGGACCCGTACTCGATGTAGCGGTTGCCGTCGACGTCCCAGACGTGGGCACCGCGGCCGTGGCTGATGACCGGGGCCAGGTTCTCGGGGTACTGGTCGTCGCCCTTGGCGTAGGTGTGCGCACCCCCGGGGATCATGGCGTGCAGCCGCTCGTTCGCCGTCCGCGACCGGGGCAGGAGGAACTCTTCGGTGTCCACGCTGACTTCAGCTCTCTTTCTGCTTCAGGACCTCGGCGAGGCTCGGCGCCTCCCGGTCCCGCTGGGACATCGATGTGACCGGCAGCGGCCAGGGAATGGCGAGCTCCGGGTCGTCGAAGCGAATCGTCACGTCCTCGGCCGGATCGTGCGCGCGGTCGATCCGGTACGAGGTGTCGGCGGTTTCGGTCAGCGCCTGGAAGCCGTGCGCGCACCCCGCCGGGATGTAGAGGGTCTTCTGTGTCTCGCCGGACAGCTCGAAGAAGGCCCGGGCCAGGTAGGTCGGCGAGTCCGGCCGCAGGTCCACGACGACGTCGAAGATCTTCCCGTACGAGCACCGCACCAGCTTGGCCTCGCCGGCGCCGGAGCGCAGGTGCAGGCCGCGCAGCACGCCCCGGACCGAGCGGGACACGCTGTCCTGGATGAAGGCGTTCGGGTCGAGGCCCACCGAGCGGACCACGTCGGCGTCGAAGGTGCGGCAGAAGAAGCCGCGTTCGTCGGCGTACGGCGTCGGTTCGAACAGGTATGCGCCAGCGATCTCCGGGACTTCTATCGCTTTCATGGAGCCTTCCGCGAGGTGGGGGCGTGCCCGGCCGCAGGGAACACGGCCGTGGTCAGGGAGGTGAACTGGTGGTCGAGTCGGCGGGCGGCGGCCTGGTTGCGCTCGATGAGCGTCCGGCGCAGCTCGGGCGATCGCTTCTCCAGCGCCCGGAACTGCTCGAGCAGCCGGTCGGCGTCGACCTCGCGCGCCGGGTGGCAGTACGCGCCGAGGCCCATGTCCGTCATGAGCGCGTCGCTCTTGGCCGCGTAGCTGAGGGCGAGCACCGGCGTGCCGGTCTTCAGCGCGCAGATCAGGTTGTGGTAGCGGACCGCCACCACGGTGTCGGCGGCCGCCATCTCCTTCATCAGGTCGGCCAGTGAGGCCGGTTCGGCGGCGGTGACCAGCGGTGAGTCCACCGCGTCGAGGATCGCGGCGACCACCGACGCATCGCATTGGTCGCCGGTGAGCAGCCGGACCGGTCTGCCCTCCTCGACCAGCGCGCGGACGAACCGGATCGTCCCGTCGAGGTAGCGCCGGTAGATCTCCTCGGCCCGGGCGCGGTCGTCGTTGCCGCCGTGGAAGTCCATGACGCCGACGCAGACCGTGCCGGGCGAGACTGAGAACTCGTCGGGTCCGCTCGCCGGCGGCGTCGGCAGGGAGAAGGCGAGGTCCGGGTAGACCTCGTCGCGCGTGGTGTCCACGCCCATCGCCCGCATCGCGTCGCGGGACTGGGCGTCCCGGTACGAGCGGTACGCGGCCAGCCGCGCCGACCAGCGCACCAGGGCCCGGGTGGGCCGGTTGCGGATCTCGGCGGCGCCGACGCTGACGAGTGCCACCCGGGTGCCGAGCAGCCGGCCGCTGGCGCAGAGCAGGAACAGTGAGTACGGGAAGCCCCATGGCCGCAGCGGCAGGGTGGCCTCCAGGACGCCCATGCCCGGCACGATCACCACGTCGTGCCGGCGCACCCAGGCGGCGGTGCGGAAGACGTCGACGAGTTTGCCGAGCCCCTTCGAGGCGATCGCGCCCGCACGGGATGCGGTCCGGTACTCCGCGCGGTTCCAGTGCAGCCGGGTGGCGGGGATCCCGAACCGGGTCGCCACGGCCTCGGGTCCGCCGCACAGCGCGTCCACGACCGCGTCCGGGTGCTCGGTGCGGAGGTAGCCGAGGACGGCCTCGAGCGACCCGTCGTTGCCGAGGTTGCCGGAGCCGAGCAGGCCGAACACCCCGACGCGCACCGGGGTTTCGTCCGTGGACGTCATGCCTGCCTCCCCTCGCGGCCGGCGACCAGGGCGTCGACGGAGACCGTGAGCTGGGCCGGGTCGACCGGGGCGCGGTCCTCGACCCGCTCGCCGGCGCCCGGCCGGACCCGGCTGGTCATCCACGCGGCCAGGTGGCGGTAGCACTCGCGCCGGTCGGCCGGGGACAGCGGCGCCCGCCGGATCGCCGAGGCGAAGCCCCAGATGTACTCGGCGAGCAGCCGGGGCGTCGGGTGCAGCGGGCCTGCCCGGCGCGGGTCGAGGTTGACGCAGCGGGCGCGCTTGGACGGGTTGGCCCGCTCGGCACGGGTGGGGTGGTCGCGGCGGAAGTACAGCAGCTCCGGGACCTGGTGGAAGGGGCCGTGCAGGGTGATCTCGGCGACGAAGGTGCGGTCCGCGTGGTGGTAGCTGTCCATCGGTTTCACCCGGCGGAGCATGTCGGCCCGCATCACCCCGTAGAAGTCGTCGCCGCCCGGCTCGAAGAGCAGACTGCGGAAGCGCTCCGGTGCGTGCGGGGAGTCGGTGGCGAGCGTGTACTCGTAGGGGACCGTCACCTGGCCGTCGCCGTCGATGACCGCCTGGTCGGTGTGCGCGAGGATCAGGTCCGGGCGCTCGTCGAGCGCCTGAACGCAGCGCTGCAGCAGGTCGCGGCCGTACAGGTCGTCGTGCGAGGCCCACTTGAACAACTCGCCGCGGGACTCGGCGAAGACATGGTTGTGGTTCGGCGTGGCGCCGATGTTGCGGGGCAGCCGGAGGTACCGGATGCGCGAGTCCCGTGCGGCGTACTTGCGGCAGATCTCCTGGGTCCCGTCGGTCGAGGCGTTGTCGGAGATGACCAGCTCGAAGTCCTCGTAGGTCTGGCCGAGCAGGGCGTCGAGCGACTCGGCCAGGTACTCCTCGCCGTTGTACACGGGCAGGCCGATGCTCAGCCTGGGTTGGGAGGTCATGAGGTCCTCACTTCGGGGATGGGGTCGTGGTGGTGCTCGCGCAGGGTGGACCGCAACTGCAGCCACCACACGGCCGAGCCGCTGACGGTCGCGGCGGCGACGCCCCAGGCCGAGCCGACCGTGCCGGCCATGGCCGCCCCGCCCAGCCCACCGCCGACGTAGCAGGCGGAGGCGAACAGCTGGCAGCGCAGGCTGCGCCGGGCCGCGCCGAGCGCGCGCAGCCCGGCCGCCGCGCCGGTGCCAAGGCCCGCGCCCGCGACGCCGAGGGTGATCGGCATGATGAGCTGGGCGGAGGAGTGCCAGACGTCGCCGAGGACGAGTTCGCCGAGGCGGTCCGGCATCAGCAGCAGCGACCCGCCCCACAGCAGCGCGGCACCGGCCTGCCCGCCACCGAGGAGGAGGCAGAACCTGCCGAGGCGGTGCGGGGCCTGCCGCAGCACGCGTGCCGCCTCCGGGACCGTGACCAGCGAAAGACCCATCAGCACGGCGAGGAACGGGCCCATCAGGAGCTCGGCGCCGCGCACCGCACCCACCGCGCCGAGCCCGACGATGGCGCCGAGCCCGTAGGCCCGCAGCTGGCTGGCGCCGCTGAGGCTGACGTTCTCGACCAGGTAGCGGTAGCCGAGATCGCGCTGTTCGCGCAGCCACCCGCGTGCCTCGGTCACCCGGGGCCCGATGTCGGACTGGAAGTAGCCGTACACAGCGGCCACCGTGGCGGACGCGCCCCAGGCGAGCACGAACGCGGCCACGCTGCCCACGCGGGCCGCCACGACCATGGCGGGGATGAGCGCGATGCCCCACACGACGTCGTTGAAGAACGCCTTACGCCCTGCGCCGGCGGCGAAGAACGCGAACCGCCAGGCGTCCTGCAGCAGCAGCCCCGGCAGCATGACGCCGAGGCAGACGAACGCGGGCCCCACGCGGCCGCCGAGAGCAAGGCCGGCCACCACGGACGCCGCGCCGAGGGCGGTACCGACGCCGAGGGCGGTACCCGACGACCGGGCCACCGCCCCGCGCCAGGACGCGTCGGACACGCCGCTGAAGCGCACCACGAGCGGGTCGGTGGCAAGGCCGCGGGAGACGTTGAGCACCACGCCGTAGGTCACCCAGGCCAGGCTGAACACGCCGAACGCGGTCACCCCCAGTGAGCGGGCCACGTAGATGCCCACCGCGAAGTTGCTGATGCTGGAGGCCGCCTGGTCGGCCAGTCCCCAGGACAGCCGGCCGACGAGGGCCCGCTTGCCGGTCCGCCGGGCGTGTCTGGCCCGGTCCGCCGGTGTCGTCGTCTTCTCGCTCTCGGTGGTCATCGGCGTCATGCCTTGATCAGCCCGGCGCCGTGCAGGGCGTCGGCCGCGACGGCGACGGTGTCGAACGGCAGCCCGGACCGCTCGGCGACGTCCAGCAGACTGTGCTCGCCGTCGGAGAGGTTGAGCACCCAGAGCATGGCCATCTGGGCCTGCTTGGTGTCGCTGCGGCCGCCCAGCGCGTCGTACAACCCGCGCCGTCCCAGCTGTGGTTCGCCGTAGGGGCTGAGGTTGAGGTAGCGCCGGTTGCGGTCCAGGACGGCGAACGCCTCGCGGCAGACGGCGAGGGTGTCCGCCATCGCCTGAGGGGAGACGAAGTCCGGGTTGTCCGCCGAGGTGTGGTACTCGGGGTACCCGGCGTACGGGGTCCGGCTGAGCGAGCCCACGCCGAGATTGAACCCGGGCGAGCAGTACTGCCGCTCGTCGTAGCCGTACGGGGTGAACTCGTTGACGTGGTGCGGGCGTTCGGATGCGGCCAGCACGTGCCGCATCACCCGGTCGATCTCCGCGTCGCCGCGTCTGCTCTGCTTGTACGTCAACTGACCCGAGTCTCCGGCGCAGGCCAGCACGAGGCCGTGCTTGACCCGTTCCACCCGCTGCGCGTTGCGGGCCAGCCACGTGATCGCCCCGATGGTGCCCGGCGCGTAGATGAACCGGTAGGTGTAGTACGGCGTTTCCTGGGCCAGCGCGCGGGCCAGGAACGTCGCGACCGCGATGCCGGCCAGGTTGTCGTTGGCCAGCGACGGGTGGCAGACGTGGCAGGAGACGATCACCTCGTCCGGGACCTGACCGGGGACCACATGCTCGGCGTAGGTGAGATGGCCGTCTTCGAGCGTGGAGTCGATGCGCACCTCGTACTCGCCGTCCGGCAGCGCGTCCAGGGTGTCCTGGGCCAGGCAGAACCCCCATTCCGGCTTGTAGTAACTCGTGCGGTACGGCACCCAACTCGGATGGTCCGGCAGGGTGTGCAGGTGTTCGCGCAGCTCGGACAGCGGCATGGTGGCCGACACCGGCACGCTGTAGCCGAGCACGTGCAGGCTGGACGCGGCGAAGTCGACGACCCGGTGGCCGGCGGTGTCGGCGATGTAGGCGTCGCGGATGTTCCACTCCTGCGGCACCGTCCAGTCGAGCACCTGCGTCCCGGTCGGCACCTCGTGCACCTGCAGCGGGACGTACTCGCCGACGATGTCCAGGGTGGCGCGCACACCGTCGCCGGTGATGCTCCGGCACAGCGGGTACAGCCGTTCCACCAGCGCGTGCATCTCGTCGCCGGTCGAGGTCATCGGCTGTTCGCCGTTCTCGGTCATCGGCGCCACCGCAGGGTGTCGTCGACGGCGCCGGCGTCGGAGGCCGCGCGCAGCACGGCGAGGCGCGTGAAGCGCTGCTCGAAGTTCTCCCGGGTCAGGTCGAACTTCCGGTAGGCGTCGGCGAGTTCGAGCGCGCCCTGCTTCACCGACCACTCGCAGTCGAAGCCGGGGATCGCGGCGCGGAACCGGGAGAAGTCCACCCGGTACGAGCGCGGATCGGCGCCGTTCTCCCCGGTGATCCTCACCTTCGCGCCGGACACCGCCTCGGCGACCTGCTCGGCGATCTCGGCGACCGTGACGTTGTTGGTCTCGCTGCCGATGTTGAACGCCCGGTCGTGCACCGCTTCCTGCGGCGCGACCAGCGCGGCCGTGAAGGCGCGTGCGATGTCGGCGGCGTGCACCAGCGGGCGCCAGGGGGTGCCGTCGGAGAGCACCAGCACCTCGCCGGACAGGAGGGCGTGGCCCACCAGGTTGTTCAACACGATGTCGGCGCGCAGCCGGGGCGAGTAGCCGAAGGCGGTGGCGTTGCGCATGAACACCGGGGTGAAGTCGTCGTCGGCCAGCGCGTGCAGGTCGTCCTCCACCCGCACCTTGGACTCCGCGTACGGCGTCACCGGGCGCAGCGGGGCGTCCTCGGTCACCAGGTCGTCGCCGCCGGCGGCGCCGTAGACCGAGCAGGTGGACGCGTACAGGAAGCGTCGCACTCCGGCGTCGCGGGCCAGTTGGGCCAGCCGTACGGACGCGTGGTGGTTGATGTCGTAGGTGAGTTCCGGTGCCAGCGATCCCAGGGGGTCGTTGGAGAGCGCGGCCAGGTGGATCACGGCGTCCACCCCGGCCACGTGCTCGGCCGTGACGTCGCGCAGGTCCACCCGGTGCCCGGACGGGTCGGCGGGCGGCTCGCCCAGCACGCAGTCGGCGAACAGGCCGGCGTCGAGGCCGACGACCTCGTGCCCGGCGGCCTTGAGGACCGGGGCCATCACGGTGCCCAGGTAGCCCTGGTGTCCGGTCAGCAGTACGCGCAAAGTTCAGTCCCCCACAGTGAAAGTGCCAAGGTTGAGCGTGAGTTTGGTGACGGCGAACGCCTCGGCGTAGCGGGCGTGGCATTCGATGCCGCGGATCCGGGCAAGGCCGAGGAAGGCCTCCCGGTCGTACCAGGGCCGGTGCCGCTGCGAGGGGTAGTGCCCCTGCAGCAGTTGCACCTTCTGTTCGGCGATCTCCGGCGTCAGCGGCTGGTACGCCGACGGACGGCCGAGATCGCCGTCCCACTTGACGATCTCGTAGCCGAGGACCATGTGGTCGCGGAACGCGGTGGGTATCAGCCGCGCCAGGCCGCGGTGGTCCTGGTGCGCGTCATCGGTGCGCGGGGCAAGGATCAGGTCCGGTTCGGTCTGCGCGCGCAGCTCCTCGACCGCGGCCTTGGCCTCGTCCCAGTGCACGGGCATCCGGCCGTCCGGCAGCTTGAGCACGGTCAGCCGCAGGTCGGCGCCCGGGCAGAAGGCGGCGAGCGCGGCCCGCTCCTCCTGCTCCCGGTCGGTGCCGCCGCCGGAGAGCACCAGCGCGTCCACGCGGATGCCCGGCCGCGCGCTGCACAGCGTCAGCAGTGTGCCGCCGGCGCCGATGGCGATGTCGTCGCAGTGCGCGCCCACCGCGACGATCCGGTCCAGGGGTCCGGCCCCGAGCCCGATCACGCTCTCGCCCCGGCACTGGCGCCGTCGCGCTCCCACACGGCCCACGGACGGTCGCCCCGGGCGTAGGCCTCGTCGAGCGCGGCCCGCTCCTTCACGGTGTCGGTCGGCTTCCAGAAGCCGCGGTGCTGATGCGCCACCAGCCGTCCCTGCTTGGCCAGTTGGGCGCATCCGTCGGCGACCAGGTCCCCGTTCTCGGGTATGTGGTCGAAGACCTCCTGGCGGAGCACGAAGTAGCCGCCGTTCTCCCACAGCGGCAGTTCGCTCACCGCGGTGATGCCCCCCACCAGGCCGTCCTCGCCCAGCTCCACGCAGTGGAACGAGGACTGCGGCGGCACCACCATCATCGACGCACCGGCGTCGCGCCGGGCGAACCGGTCGATCATCTCCGGCAGCGGGGCGTCGGTGAGCACGTCGGCGTAGTTGGCGAGGAACATCTCGTCGCCGTCCAGGTGGTGGCGCACCCGGCGCAGCCGTTCCCCGATCGGTGACTCGATGCCGGTCTGCGCGAACGTGATGGTCCAGTCGGCGATGTCGGTGGACAGCAGCTCGGTCTTCCCGCCCCGGAGCACGAAGTCGTTGGACGTCGTCTCCTCGTAGTTGAGGAAGAAGTTCTTGATGTGGTGGGCCCCGTAGCCGAGGCACAGGATGAACTCCGTGTGCCCGAAGTGCGCGTAGTAGCGCATGACATGCCAGATCAGCGGGCGCGGGCCGACCATCGCCATCGGCTTGGGCACGTCGTCTGCGGCGCCGCTGCGCATCCGCATCCCGTAACCGCCGCAGAACAGGACGACCTTCATGACTTGACCTCGACAATGCTCGGTTCGACGATGCTCAGTTCCGGGATGGGAAAGACCAGGCGGCCGCCCCAGTCGTGCACGAAGGACAGCTGCTCGGTCAGCTCGGCCCGCAGGTTCCACGGGAGGACGAGGACGTAGTCCGGCCTGTCGGCGGCTATCTGCTCGGGCGGCAGGATCGGAATGCGGGTGCCCGGGGTGAACCTGCCGTGCTTGTAGGGGTTGCGGTCGACCGTGTACGCGAGCAGGTCGGGCCGGATGCCGCAATGGTTGAGCAGGGTGTTGCCCTTGCCCGGGGCGCCGTAGCCGACGACCGTCTCGCCGCGCTCGGCCGCGTCGATGAGGAACCGCAGCAGGTCCCGGCGCACCTTGGCCACCCGGGCCGAGAACTCGGTGTAGCCGGACAGCTCCTGCAGCCCGGCGGCCTTCTCCCGGGCCAGCACGTCGGCCACCCGCTGCGACGGCTCGCCGGCCACCTCGTCCGGCCGGGCCCACAGCCGGATGGAGCCGCCGTGCGTGGGCAGCAACTCGACGTCCACGAGCGTGAGTCCACCACTCGCCAGGGCCCGGATCGCGGACGCGACCGTGTAGTACTGGAAGTGCTCGTGGTAGATCGTGTCGTACTGGTTCTCCTCGATGAGGGTCAGCAGGTGCTGCACCTCGATGGAGACCCAGCCGTCGTCCGCGACCAGGGAACGCAGCCCCTGGGTGAACCCGACCACGTCGGGGATGTGCGCGTACACGTTGTTGGCCACGACCAGGTCGGCCGGCCCGTGCTCGGCGCGGACGGCGGCCCCGGTCTCCGGGCTCAGGAACTCCGTCAGCGTGGGCACGCCCGCGTCGCGCGCCGCGGCGCCGACGTTCACCGACGGCTCGATGCCGAGGCAGCGGATCCCCCGGTCCACCACATGCCTCAGCAGATACCCGTCGTTGCTCGCGACCTCGACCACGAAGGCGTCCGGGCCGAGACCCACCCGCTCTGCGGCGTCGGCGACGAACGTGCGCGCGTGCTCCACCCAGGAGGTCGAGTACGAGGAGAAGTACGCGTACTCCTTGAACGTCTCCTCCGGCGTGATCAGCGGAGGGATCTGCGCCAGCCAGCAGTCGGTGCAGACCTGCAGGTGCAGCGGGTACGCGGGCTCCGGCTGGTCCAGTTGGTCCGCGGCGAGAAAGCTCTCGCACGGTGGCGTCGCCCCCAGATCGACGACGCTCGCCAGCGCCGCCGAGCCGCAGAGTCGGCAACGTGTCATTTACTGCCCCCCATTAGTTCTGTCCGACCCGCGATCGCGGTGCGGTACCCCTCCACCAGGCGTTCGAGGCCGACGGCCGGGCTGAAGCCCTGCTCGTAATGGCGCCGGGCCGCCTGGCCCATCTCCTGGTTGCGGTCCGGATCGGCCGTGATCCGGCGTATGCAGGACGCGAGCGAGGCGCTCTCGCCCGGCCGGTGCAGCAGCCCGGTGACGCCGTCCTCGACGAGTTCGACGAAGGCGCCGTGACCGGCGGCGACAACCGGCACCCCGGCCGCCATCGCCTCCACGACCACCAGGCCGAACGCCTCCAGCCACGTCGAGGGAGCCACCACGGCGACCGACCGCGCGATGGCCTTCTGGCACTGGGCCGGGTCCAGCAGGCCGACGTAGCGGACGTCGTCCCGGCCCGCCGCCCAGGCGGTCACCTCTGCCTCCAGTGGCCCCGTGCCGGCGATCACGAGCGGGACGCCCACCCCGCCGCTCGCCGCGATCTCGTCCCACGCGGCCATGAGCAGCCGCACGCCCTTGGCCTCCGCGAGCCGGCCGAGATAGAGCACATGCTCTCCCCCGCCGACTCGGCAAGTGCCGGGGTCGGGCACGAAGTTGTGCTTCACCGCCAGCCGTTCGGCCGGCATGCCGGACCGCACCAGGACGTCGCGCTGCGCCGCGGAGATGCAGAAGAAGCGCTCCACGCCGGACCACCACCGCCGCCGGTTGACCGACAGGCTGAGAGCGAGCGGCACCGTCGCCAGGCGGGAGCCCCGGTAGCAGCCGTGCCGGACGGCGGGCAGCGGCGTCGATCCGACGCACTCGGTGCACGGCCGGCCCTCCCGCTGCAGCGTGCCGGGCGGGCAGACCTGGGTGTAGTTGTGCAGCGTGGCGACGGCGGGCACCCCGGCGTCGGCGCAGGCGGCGAGCACCGCGGGCGACAGGAGCGGGAAGACGTTGTGGACGTGCACCACGTCCGGCCGCTCGGCGCGCAGCCGGGCGGTGAGCTCGCTGCGGACCGCCGGGTTCCACGGCACAAGGAGCGGTATCGCGACCTTGCCCAGCAGGGAGCGGTCGGCGATGGAGTCGCTGCGCCGCTCGAACACCTCGACCCGGTGGCCGGCCGCGCGCAGCAGCTCCACCTCCTGGTCGACGACCCTGTTCTCCCCGCTCGGCTGCGCCGAGTTGTAGCGGTTGTGCACCACGAGGACGTGCATGCTCAGACCACCTCCGATCTACGGGCCCAGCGCGGGATGTGCCGCCGAGGGACTTGGGGCGTCGAGAGGGGAGCGGCCTCGGCGGGCGCCGCCAACAGCGAGGCGGCCAGGGCCAGATGCAGCAGATACGGCGAGGCGTCGCCGAGACCGGCCTCGGTGTACGACGCGATCGCGCAGTAGCTGATCAGGAAGATCGCGCAGGCCCTCTGCAGCGACGGCGGACGCAGCAACGCGACGCCGCCCAGCACGATGATGATCGCCGCGACGAGGGTGACGCCGATCAGGCCCTGCTCGTTGTAGACGGCCAGCCAGCTGTTGTCGATCGGCAGCCCGCCGAACGACTTGTCGCCCAGGCCGACGCCGAACAGCTGCTCCGAGGTCGACCGGGGCGCAGCCAGCAGGGCGTCCCAGACCTTGGCCCGACCGGTGAGACTGGAGAAGTTCTCCTTGCTCTGCCCGCGCAGGAACCACGACTGCAGCGCGGAGGCGAACCCCACCGCGGCCACCACGGCGGTCAGCACCGCCCAGGTGAAGAACCGGCGGGCTGCGGCGCTGGTCAGGATGAGCGAGCCGATGGCCAACGCCAGCCCGATGAACAGGCCGAGCGTGGCCGTCCGGGTATGGGTCAGCGCGAGCAGCACGAACGACGGCACGATGATCACCGCGGCGCCGGCCCGGTCGGTCCGGCGGCCCAGGAGGAGCAGCACGGTGAGCCCGATGATCACGGCGGCGTACTGCCCGATCTGCGGCGGGGTGAGCGGCCACAGCGCGCCGACGAGGCGTCCGCCGTAGAGATCGGGCAGGGCCGCGCCCGGTGAGACGGCCAGGCCGGCGGCCACCGATCCCAGCACCGCGAAGTACATCCGGATGTGGTGCCTGACGAACGTCAGGCTGCCGTCCCACCAGCGGCTGAGCAGCCACAGCGTGCCGACGAAGAGAGTCAGCCGGAAGCAGCGGAACAGCGCGCCGAACCCGGACTCCAGGTTCGCGCTGGAGATCACGCTCGTCACCAGGAGCAGGGTGAGCAGGAAGACGTACGCGCTGGATCGGATGCGCAGCCGGAGGTTGACCGCGAGCGCCAGCGTGAACGCGGCGACCAGCGCGCCCATGGTGACCATCTGGATGAGGGAGCGGGGCAGCGGGACGATGGTCTTCGCCCCGGCGGAGCCGAGCGTGTTGAGGACCAGCAGCCCCCACACGATCCCGACGATCCTCGGTGTGCCGGCCGGGCGCGGTGCGGCGCCGGGCCGCGTTCCCGCCGTGTCCGGTCCGCCCGGCAGCCCGCCGCGCGTCAGGTCCACGCCCATCTCAACCACCGGCCTTCAGGTCGAGGGTGCTGCCCGTGTCCTGCTGGTACGGCGCGGTCTGCCACTGCCCGAAGTCGAGAACCCGGCTGGTGTCCTCGGCCACGAATTTCCATGGGCCGATGTAGACGTTGTCGTGCCAGCGGTTGTGCTGCTTGGTGGTGATCGCGTCGGCCACCCGCTCGCCCTTGTACGGCGACCAGTCCGGATAGGTTCCGTAGTTGGCGAGCAGCGCCATCCGGTCGCACTTCTGCGTGCACTTGAGGACGGACTTGTCGAGCACGAAGCGGTTGTCGTGGATGTCCACCCGCTGGGTCTTCCACCGGCAGTCGGAGTACAGCGGTGCCTTGGCGATCGCCGGCTTCGCGCAGCGCTTGGTGTCCTTCACCAGCAAAGTGCAGTCCCCGGACGAGGTGTTGGCCGGGCTGTTGCAGAACCGGTCGGCGTTCTCCCACAGGGTGATCCCGGACCAGTTGTCCTCCAGCACGTTCCGGTAGATCTCGATCTTGTCGGTGCGGGCTCGGATCCGTGGTTCGCCGCCGGACTCGGACAGGTAAATGGTCGCGAACGGGAAGCTGTCGCCCTTCTCGGCCGCCCTGCGCCCCTCGACCCAGTTGTTCCGCCGGATCGTGTTGTTCCGGATGACCGCGTTGTAGCTGATCTCGTAGATCAGCGCGGCACCGTCGTTGGCCTCGATCACGTTGTTCTCGATGAGGAAGTCGTTGTTGTTGGTGTCCGCCCACAGCCCGGTTCCGCGGTTGTCGTGCACCCAGTTGCCGCGTACGTCGGCGCCGTTGACGTCCCAGAACTTGATGCCTCCGGTGCAGCCGCAGCCCTTGCGCTTCCGCTCCCAGTCGCCGGTGTTGTTGCCCACGATCTCGTTGTCCTCGACGACCAGGCCGCTGATCCGGCCGGTGGCCTTGTACGCGTTCATGCCGTACTGGCCGTTGTCGCGCAGGCAGTTGGCGCGGACCTGCTGGCGGGCACCGGCCATCAGCCCGGCGCCGGAGTTGTTCTGGATCGTCGTGTGCTCGATCACCCATCCGTCGGCCGAGTCGTGGTTGACGACGCCCTCGTCCGGCGGCGCCACGAAACCCTGCACGGTCAGGTAGCGGATGGTGACGTCGGGGGCGGTGCCGGCGAACGCGTACTGGTTCTTCTTCCGGCCGTCGAGCACCGCGCCCGGCGCGCCGAGGTAGCGGTCCCCCTTCTTGGGGATGACCTGGGCGTAGCGGTCCGGGTCGAGCCGGTGCTTGCCGGGTCGCAGCCAGAACGTGGTGTTCGGCGGGCTGTTCTTGGTCTTCGCTGCGAGGTCACCGACCTTCGCGGGGTCGACCGTCACCGCGCCCGCCGGTGCCGTCGCCGGCCCTGCCGGGGGGTTGGCGCACACCCGGGCCACGGATCGGGCCGCGGACGTGGACGTGGATGGCGCGGCCTTCGGCTCCGCCCCGGCACTCGACGTACAGCCGGCCGCCAGCAGGGCCAGCGCCAGCGGTGCCGCCGCCGACGCCCAGTGCCGCCTCTTGCTCCCCACGCGCCCCCCTAGCCGCGGAACCTGAGCACGGTGGTGAAGCCCTCCGTGCCGTCGGTGAAGCCGGTGCCGACCAGCGTGGTGGCGGGTTCCTTGCGCCCGAATCCGGCGGAGTACCAGCCCAGCGGCGGGTCGGTCTCGCCGCGATGCGCCCGCCAGGACAGCTCCCCTGGCAGGTCGAGCTCCGCGGAGCGCCCCTCGCCGTCTCGAGTCCAGGTGAGCACGGCCCGGTCCCCCACCAGGTCCGCGGTGATCTCCGGGCCGAGGTGGAACGCCAGCTGCACGGCCCGGCGCGGGCCGCTCACCTCGTCGACCACCCGCAGCTCCTGGCTTTCGGCCGTCAGCTCCACCCGGCGGCGGTGCACGGAGTCCTGGTAGCCGTCGTGCTCGGCACACCAGCGGGCCGTCCCGCCGTCGGAGGCGTCGGATGTCTCCGCGACCAGGACGCGGGTCTTGGCATGCCGCGTCCACAGGAACGGGCCGCCGGAGACGGACTGGTCGGCGCCGTCCAGCTGCAGGGTGTTGTGGCCGAGGGTCGAGCGGAAGTACTGCCGCCACTCGGGCTGCCCGTGGTAGCAGTACGTCCCCGGGTCGGCGAGCACGTCGACCCCGTCGTGCCGGACCTCCACGGACAGCGCGTCCGCGTGGGCGTGCGCGGCGATGGACAGAAAGCCGTGCGGACCGCCGTCACAGCGGCACCAGATCTCCTCCGGGCCGCGCAGGATGGTGAGCCCGGCGTCGGCGAAATGGTCCGGTCGCGCTGCCGGACGGGACACGGCCGGTCCGGTTCCGCTTTTCGCGTACGGCTTGATGAGCGCGGCCAGCAGCGGGGTGCGCACATCGGTGCCGGTCACCGCCGGCCACCAGTCGAGCCGGCCGAACACGGCGTCGCCGGTGGCCAGCAGCGAGGCCCAGCGGTCGGTGCCCGCGCCGTCCACGACCAGACCGTGCCCGTCGTCCGCGTCGCCCTGGCGCGGCGGCCGCAGCCGGTTGTCCACGACGGCCGCGAGCGCGTCGGTCATCCGCAGCAGCACCAGGCGGACGGTCGCGGGGACCGGCACGTCCGCGGCGTCCGCCTCGGCCACCGCGGCCAGACCGAGTTCCAGCACCAGGCCGTGGTACTCGGAGGCCAGCTCACGGTTGAGGCCGGAGAGGAAGGTGTTGCCGCGCAGATGCCGCTCGAGCGACCGCAGTGCGTCGGCCCGCCAGCGCGCCGAGGAGGGGAACCAGTCGAACGCGCAGGCCGCGGCGAACTGCCCGGCGGCCTCGGCGATGATGTGGTTGTTCGCCGAGGACCCCCGGCTGGGGAAGGCGGCCAGCCAGCGCTGGTGGTTCCAGATCTGGTTCAGCGCCACCGGGTTGCCCTCGAACAGGTCGGCCGCGCCCGGCCAGCCGTCGAGCAGTCGGCGGATCCACACCCAGGACAGCAGCCGGATGCCCAGCTCGATGCCGCTGATCCAGTGCACGCCGCGCAGCGGTGGGTTGGCCGCCCACCACGACCGCAGGTGCTCGGCCACGCGCTCGGCGTACCGCTCGTTACCGGTGATCGCGTAGGCGGCGGCGAGCTGGGTGAGGTACTGGTGCCGGGACGGCTCCCAGATCTGTTTGATGTCCCCGACCGTGTCCTCGTTGCGGTACGGCACGTCGAACGCGTAGCCCGAGGGAGCCCGGCGCCCGGTCTTCGGGTCGCACCACCAGTCCGGGTCGACCATGTCGTCGCGGACCACCCCGAAGAACTCGGCGTGCCCGTCCATCAGCCGGTCCGCCTCGGCGACGAGCCGTTTCGCGGCGTCCGACGGCACCGCGGCGATCGTCCCGGCGGGCAGGATGGCGGTGAACCGGGCGTCGGGCACGCTCGGGCAGCCCGGCCGCGCCGACCGCCACCGCCGCCTGCGCACCGTGTCGCCCACCCGGCCCGCGACCTCCTGCGGTCCCATCCGGGACAGCCGCCGCAGGTACCAGCCCGCGCTCATGGTCATCGCGTGCGCTCCAGCGTCACCGGCGCACTGCCGGCCAGGCCGGTCTGCACGGCGAGGGTGGCCGCCGTGGTGGCGACCAGCGACTGCAGCGGCACCGGCATCGGCCCGCCGGTGCGAACGGCCTTGATGAACGCGGCCAGTTCGGCGTTCTGGCCCTTGTCCCGGGCCTTGGGCAGCCGCGAGCTGACCCACTTCTTGGGGCCGTACACCGAGGCGCGGACGAAGTCGTCGAGCCGCAGCACCTTGCCGTCCGCGACGAGGTCCAGCGTCTCCTTGGGGAAGCCGGGCGCGCCGGTGGTGACGTAGCTGATGGTGGCGGTGGACCCGTCCGGGTAGCGCAGGACGACCTGCAGGTCCTCGTTGCCGGACATGGCGGTCGCGTACACGGAGACCGGCTCGGCCTCCAGCAGCCAGCTCGCGGTGTCGATGAAGTGGCCGCCCTCACCGGCGAACCGCGAGCCCTCGGTGCCCTGTTGGAGGTACCAGCTGCCGTGCTGCAGCCGGCCCGCGTTGACCAGGTAGCGCAGGCTCGCCGGACCGGTGCGGGCGCCGAACCGCTTCCTGGCCTCCTGCAGCAGCGGCGCGAAGCGGCGGTTGAAGCCCACCTGCAGCCGGTCGTTGCCGGACTCCTCCACCGCCGCGAGGACGCCGGCCAGTTCGTCCTCGGTCAGGGCCAGGGGCTTTTCCACGAACACGGTCTTGCCGGCCAGCAGGGCCTTTTGCGTCAGGTCCGCGTGCGAGCTGTGCCGGGTGACCACGAACACCGCGTCGATGGACTTGTCGCCGAGCACGGCGTCGAGATCGGTGGTCGCCTCGGCGAAGCCGAACTTGCGCTGCGCGTTGGCCGCGGACAGCGCCGTCGTGGTGACGACGGTCGACAGCTCGACGCCTTCGCGCTGTGCCAGGTGCGGCAGCAGCATCGACGTCGCGTAGTTTCCCGCGCCGACGAACGCGAGGCGCACCGGTGTCTTGGCGGCCCGCGCCGGAGTCGGCTTCATGCTTTTGGTGGACACAGCCACCGTGGGCACGGCCACTGCCGGAGCCGCCGCCTCCTCCGCGTCCCCCGCGGGTTCGGGGTAGCGGAACAGCACGGCCACGGCCTTCAACTCGCCGTCCTTGAGGCGCTGGTACGTCTCGACGGCGTCGTCGAAGTCGGCGATGTGGGAGACCAGGGGCTCCACGTCGACGCGGCCGCGGGCGACGAGGTCGAGGAAGCAGGCCAGGTTGCGGCGCTCGGTCCAGCGCACGTAGCCGATCGGGTAGTCGCGGCCCTCCAGCTCGTACTCCGGGTCGTAGCGCCCGGGGCCGTAACTGCGGGAGAAGCGGACGTCGAGCTCCTTCTCGTAGTACGCGTTCCACGGCAGGTCCAGGCGGCACTTGCCGATGTCGACGACCCGGCCGCGGTCCCGGCACAGCCGCGCGGCCAGCTCGACGGGCTGGTTGCTGCCGCCGCCGGCGGCCAGGAACACCTGGTCCACGCCGTGACCGTCGGTGAGTTCGGCGACGGCGGCTTCCAGGGCCGGGGACGCGGGGTCGCCGCAGGCCGCGGCGCCCAGGCGCTCGGCGAGTTCGCAGCGCGCCGGGTCGGGGTCGGCCCCGACGACGCGGACGCCCGCGGCGACGAGGAGCTGCACCACCAGCTGCCCGATCAGGCCGAGGCCGATGACCAGGGCCACCTCGCCGAGCTGCGGCTCGCCCTGGCGCACGCCCTGCATCGCGATCGAGCCGACGGTGCCGAAGGCCGCGTGCTGCGGCGCGAGGCCGTCCGGCACCGGGGCGTAGAGGTTCTTGGGCACCCAGTTGAGCTCGGCGTGCAGCGCGTGCTCGTTGCCGGCGCAGGCCACGAGGTCGCCGACCTTCACGTCGTCGACGCCGGCGCCGACCTGCTCGACCACCCCGCACAGCGAGTAGCCCAGCGGCGTGTAGGAGTCCAGCTTGCCCATCACCTTGCGGTAGGTGGCGGGCAGCCCGTTGGTGGCCACGCTCTGCATGACCTTGGCCACCTGGTCGGGCCGGGAGCGGGCCTTGCCCAGCATCGACATGCCGGCCTCGGACACCTTCATGAGCTCGGTCCCGGTGGAGATCAGCGAGAAGGCGCTGCGGACCAGCACACCGCCCGGCTTGCACCCCGGCACCGGAACGTCGAGCACCGCCAGCTCGCCGCTCTTGTAGTTCTGTACAACCTGTTTCACCGAAGTCCCCTTGTTTCTACGCCGTCTTCTATGCCGCCGAGCGAGCGCTCCGGCCGGTCCCGGAGGTCGCGTCGCGGTACCAGTACTCGAGGGTCAGCACATGCCACAGATGTTTGGAGAAGTCCTGCTGCCCGGCGGCGTCCTCGGCGACCATGCGGGCCAGCGCGTCGCGGCGCAGGAACCCGGAGCGCACCAGCTCGCCGTCGTTGACCACCTCGCGTACCAGCGGTGCCAGGTCCCGGCTCATCCAGGCGCGCAGCGGGGCGCTGAACAGGCCCTTGGGCCGGTACACGATCTCCCGGGGCAGGACCGAGGTGGCCGCCTCCTTCAGGACGGCCTTGCCCTGCCGTCCGGCGATCTTGCGATTGCCGGGCACGGCGAACGCCGCCTTGACCACCTCGACGTCCACGTACGGCACCCGTACCTCGGTCGAGGCGGCCATGCTGGAGCGGTCCGTGTAGGTGAGGTTCAGGCCCGGCAGGAACATCCGGGCGTCGGTCAGGCACATGCGGTTGACGAAGTCGTCGAGGTCGTTGTCCTGGTAGACGTCCGCATGTTCGGTCAGCACGTCGTCGACCGTCCCGGCCAGGTCCGGATCGAGAAGGGCGAGCAGTTCGTCCTGGTCGTACATGGTGTAGCTGCGCCGGAAGGCGGTCTCCTCCGGCAGATCGGCGAAGGAGAGGAACCGCTTGGCGAAGCGCACCGACCGGTAGCCCCGCCGGGAGGTGGCGACCGGCAGCCGGTCCACGGCCCCCGACACCCCGCGGCGCAGCGGCCGTGGGACGCGCTGGTAGCGCAGCGCGAGCAGGTTGGCCAGATGCTTGCGGTAGCCGGCGAACAGCTCGTCGGCGCCCATCCCCGAGAGCATCACCTTGACCCCGGCCTCCCGGGCGGCCGTACAGATCAGGTACGTGTTGATCGCGGCGGGGTCGCCGATCGGCTCGTCCAGGTGGTACGTCATCTGCGGCAGCAGGTCGAGCACGTTCGGGGCGATCTCGATCTCGTGCAGGTCCACCCCGAACCGCTCGGCCACCTGCCGGGCGTAGCGCAGGTCGTCCGGCATCGCCTCGAACTTGGCGTCCTCGGCGCGGAATCCGATCGTGTAGGCGGAGATCCCGGGTTGGTGGCGGGCCGCGAGCGCGGTCAGGTAGCTGGAGTCGAGGCCGCCGGAGAGGAAGGTCGCCACGGGGACGTCGGAGAGCAGGTGGCGTCGGGTCGACTCCTCGACGATGGCGGCCAGGTCCGGCTGCTCACCGTTGCGGGCCCGTTCCCGGCCCTCGGCGGCGACGTCCTTCAGGTTCCAGTAACTGCCCCGCTCCACCCGGCCGTCGGGCCGGATCCGCAGCCAGCTGCCCGGCGGCAGCTTCTCCGCCTCGCGGAACGCGCAGCGCGAGTCCGGCACCCAGTAGTAGAGGAGCGAGGCCACCAGCGCCGCCTGGTCCACCTCCAGCGATCCGCCGGTGGCGGCCGCGAGCGCCTTGAGCTCGGAGGCGAACACCAGGCCCTCGCCGCGCCGGAGCAGAAACAGCGGCTTGATGCCCAACTGGTCGCGGGCGAGCACGAGTTCACCGGTTCGCTCGTCGAAGATGCCGAACGCGAACATGCCGCGCAGCCGGGGCAGGCAGTCCGTGCCCCAGCGCCGCCAGGCCTCGAGCAGGACCTCGGTGTCTGAGGTGCCGCGGAAGCGCACCCCGGCGGCTTCCAGTTCGGCGCGCAGTTCGGGCGCGTTGTACAGCTCGCCGTTGTACGTCAGGGCGAGGCCGTCCGAGACCATCGGCTGGGCTCCGGTCTCGGACAGGTCGATGATGGCCAACCGGCGGTGCCCGAGCTGTACTTCGCCGTCACCGACGGGGTGACCGTAGCGGCCCGCGCCGTCCGGGCCGCGATGGGCGAGGGTGTCGGTGAGCCGGTCGGTCACGGCCTTTCCGTCCGGCCAGCGGTAAGTGCCTGCGATGCCACACATGTCCTACCGCGCCTCCTGGTCGTTGTCCGGACCCTGTGCGGCCCACACCGGCAGCCGTTCCGTGCGCCGCCCGCCCTCCCCCACTGCCTGAACGGCGTGGGAGGTACCCCCACCGTTGTGCCGGGCCGGTGTCTCGCTGCGGCCGCGCAGTGCGGTGTGCAGCCCGTCCCACAGGGTGCCGTCGGTCCGGTCACGCGGATCGGGGTCGATCAGCACCACGCCGACCACCGGAATGCGCTGGTCCGCGAGTTGGCGTGCCACGGTGTGCAGCCAGGCGGCGTTGCCGTGCCCGGCCCGCACGACGAGCACGGTCTGGGTGCCGAGGTACTGGAGGTCGGTCCACGCCGTGCCGGGGGCCACCGAGCCGACGCCGATCCGGCGCTCCTGAGGCGACGCGGTCGCGGCCTGCTCGCCGCTGACCACGGTGGGGTCTCCCGGCTTCTGGCGGCGCTTGGCGAGCTGCGGGCCGGGCAGGCCGTCGACGATGACCGCCGGCCCGTCCGCCGCCAGTGCCCGGGTGAGGCTCAGGGCGATCACGCTCGTGCTGCGTGCACAGCCCAGTTCCAGCAGCGACAGCGGTTCCGCGGAGCCGCGCACGGTGCGGGCCAGCGTCGTGGTGAGCCGTTCGCGTGCCTTCCGGGTCCGTCGGCGCTGCCACAGCCTGCCCGACCGGCGGGGCAGCTCCGCGATGACCGAGGCGCCGAGGTTGGCGGCGATGTCCCGGCGCAGCACGGGGCGGTCCGCCACCACCACGCCGACCGCGGCCAGGGCGAGCCCGAGGAAGAGTCCGAGGACGAGTCCGATCACGGCGTCGGTGACGGCGGCCTTGGGCAGGGAGTGCCGCACCGCGCGCGGGGCGTCCACGATCTGTGTGCCGGCGATGAGCTGGGGCGTGCCGATGCGCGCCTCCTCGGCGCGCTGGCCGAAGTCGGCGATCCGCGAGGTGAGATCGGCCCGGCGGGCGAAGAGCGACTCGAGGCTCGCCGACGCTTTCGGGTCGCTGTCCGGCGATCGGCCGCCGATCTCCTTGTTGATCCCGGCGAGCTCGTCCTGCATGCGGTCACGCTGGGCGATCAGGCCCTTGGCCTCGGCGTCCGCGATGTCCCGGATCCGCTTCGCATGGTCCGCGACGAACGCGTCGGCGAGCGCCTTGGCCCGGGCCACCGCTTCCGCCTCGGTGGCCCCGGTCACGTCGATCTGGAGCACGTTGTTGGACAGTCCGGTGCCCCGGTAGTCCTTCATGAAGTCTTCCGGTTTTTCGGAGGACTTGAGGGCTCGCAGGGCCTGGTCGGCGATCTGCGTGGTGCCCAGCAGCTGGACGTCGGTGCGGATCAGCGTTCCGGTGTCGTTCGGCTGGTCCTCCTGGTGCGCGACCAGCACCTTGGTCACCGCGGCCGGCGCGGGCGGCAGCAGGACCGCCACCGCCGCGCCGATCAGGAATCCGAGCAGCGCCATGGTGCACCACAGACGGCGGCGCCTGCGGACCGCCACCACCAGTGCCTGCAGGTCGATGAGCGGAGTGGCGGCCGACGACTCCGAAGTCGTGCTTGTCGTCACGCTGAACCTCCCGTCGCGTGGCCGCGAACCGCGAACGTCAAAGTGGTGTCGTCCAAAGGACGGTCGGCAGTGCGCGTCGCACCGCTGCGGACGGTGCCGGCGAGGACGATGCCGACGACCTCGTGCCTGCCGTCCGCACACGCCTCGGCGATGCCGGCCAGCTCCTCCGCGGTCCAGCTGCCCGCGCTGAGGACGACCAGGGCACCGGACTCGGACTCGCGGTCCGGCACGATCGGCCGGTCCACCGAGACCTCCACCACCCGCAGCAGCGGATCGCCCTTGGCCTCGGTGACGAGCTGCCCGGCGGCCCGGCGGGCGACCTCGTCACCTTCCGGTACGACGACCAGCAGCCGCCGGGGGGCGGGCAGTTGGTCCCGCAGGCGGGCGCACACCCGCCGGTAGCGGATCCGCCGGTCGGCCTCGTCGCCGGACGGGTGCGGGGCCGGGATGTCCCACCGGGTGTCGACGTCGAGAAGCCGCCGGATCCGGGCCCGTGTGCCACGGCTTTCCGGCCGGTTGTCGCGCGCTTCACCAGGCACGTCGACGGTGCCGAGGAGCGCCGAGCCCAGGGCTGCGGCGATCTCCGGTTCGGTGCGCAGCCGGCGGCTCACCCGGGCGGCGGCGAGATGGCCGATGACCGCGACCAGGAAGAACAGCAGCGCCCCGCCGACGATGAGCTGCACCCTCGTCGGCGCTGCCGCGCCGGTCGGCCGGGGCGACGGCCCCATGACGACCATGCTGGCCTTGTTGGTGGCCGGGTCGGCCTCTTCCAGCTTCTTCATGGCCTCCTGCAGCGAGGTGCGCAGCTTCTCGAGCTCGGTGCGGGCCTGCACGCTCTCCACGGTCTGCCCCGGATCGGCGGCATTGGCCAGGTCGGTGATGCGGCGGTTGGTCTCCGCCACCTTCTTGCGCAGCGCCTCGGTGCCCGTGGCCACTGCGGGGTCGGCGCTGCCGCCCGCGATCCGCGCGGCGAAGGTGACGAACTGCTGGGCCACCTGGTCGGAGAGGTGCTGCGCGCGCTCCGGCGTGTCGGCCGTGCCGGAGATCTTGATGATGTTGCCGTCCGCGGCCTTGGCGCTCACCTGATCCTGCAGTTCGACGCCGTTGACGCCCTTCCAGCCGAGGGTGGCGGCCGCCCGGTCGACCACGGCCGAGCTGGTCGCGATGTCCACCTGGGTCAGTAGTTCGCGCTCCTCCCACAGCCCCGGCAGCAGTACCGATGCCGACGCCGTGTACCGCGGCGGAAACACCAGCACCGAGGTGCCGTAGCCGACGAGCGCACCCAGCACGGCGAGTGCGGCGAGAAGCCGCCATCGCCGACGGAGAATCCGTCCGATCGTGACCAGTCGGATCGTGTCATCACTCAATGGAGCGGCCTCTTCCCCTTACGGACCGGCCCACCCGCCGACACCGGAGCATGGTCCCGGCAGGCGGCGGCGTAGGCGGCGAGCAATTGCGCTTGCGAGTTCTGCCAGGACAGCGGCCCGCCGATCCGCTCCTGGCCGATCTTGCCCATCCGGGCCCGCTTGTCCGGATCGTCGAGGAGCAGCGCGATGAGCCCCGCGAATTCGGCCTCGTCGTTGGCGGGCGCGTAGACGGCGGCGTCGCCGGCGGAGACGCGCGCCTCCCGGAGGTCGAACGAGACGATCGGCCGGCCCATCGCCATGTACTCCAGGACCTTGTTCATGGTCGACACGTCGTTGAGCGGATTGCGCGGGTCGGGGGAAAGGCATACGTCCGCGGTGGACAGGTAGCGCACCAGGTCGGCGTCCGGGATGCGCCCGGTGAACTGCACCTGCTCGGAGAGCCCGAGCTGCCGGGACAGCTCCACCATCGCGTCGAAGGCGTCGCCGGAGCCGACGAACACCGCGTGCCAGTCGGTCCGCCCGAGCTCGTCGCGCAGCTTCGCGAGGGCGCGCAGGGCGTAGTCGACGCCGTCCTGCGGGCCCATGACGCCGAGGTAGCACAGCAGATGAGGCTTGCCGCGCTTCAACTCGGGCTCGGGCGGCACCGGTTGGAACCGGTCGACCTGGGGCGCGCTGCGCACCACGAAGACGTCCTCCGGCCGCCGGCCGCCGCGGCGCAGTGCGACGTCCCGGTAGCTCTCGTTCGTGGCGAGCACGATGTCGGCGGCCCGGTAGGTCCGCCGTTCCAGCGCGCACACGGCGCGGTAGAGCAGGTCCTTGCCGCGGTCGAACCGGGACAGGTACAGCTCGGGCACCAGGTCGTGCTGGTCGAAGACGAACCGTGCGCCGCGCCGCCTGAGCCACCGGGCCGCCAGGAACAGCAGGTCGGGCGGGTTGCAGGCGTGGACGACGTGGACCGGGCCGACCTTGCGGGCCAGGCGGGCCGTGTGCCACAGGGCCGATCCGTATTCCTTCAGGTAGCCGGCCGGTCCTCCGGTGGCCGCGCGCAACGGGTAGCGGTGGATCCGCACCCCGTCGATGACCGCCTCCGCCTCCGTGTCCCGCTTCTCCCCCCGGGGGCAGATGACGTGCACCTCCCAGCCCGCGTCGCGCAGCGTCGTGCACTCCTGCCACACCCGCCGGTCGAACGGCACCGACAGGTTCTCCACCAGGATCAGCGCGCGACGGGCCGGCCCGTCGCCGCTTGTTGCGTTACCAAGCAAGGCCCATGTACCCCGGTTCGGCCCGGCGCGCCTCGGCGTCGGGAAGGCGGATGAGGTCGACGATCACCGGTCCGTCCGCGTGGGGCAGCGACGCCACCACGGCCGGGTCCTTGGTCCCGACCAGGCACACCTCGGCGTGCTCGAGCACCTCGTCGACGGAGTCCGCGAGCAGCTGCGCGAGATGCGGCAGCCGACTCTCGATGTACTCGCGGTTCGCGCCGAGCAGCCGGGAGAGGCTCACATTGGCGTCGTAGATCTTGAGGTCGTAGCCCTTGCCGAAGAGCCTCTCCGCCAGCTCGACGAGCGGGCTCTCGCGGAGGTCGTCGGTGCCGGGTTTGAAGGACAGCCCGAACAGGCCCACCCGGCGCTTGCCGGTGCGCTCGACCAGGTCCACCGCGCGCTGCAGATGGTCGGCGTTGGAGGCCAGTACGTGGGAGAGGATGGGCACCGAGACGTCGGCGCGCTGCGCCGCGTGGACCAGGCTGCGCAGGTCCTTGGGCAGGCAGGAGCCGCCGAAGGCGAAGCCGGGCCGCAGGTAGGCGGGGCTGATGTTCAGCTTGCGGTCGGCCAGGAACACGTCCATCACCTGGTGCGAGTCCACTCCGAGCGCCTGGCACACCGCGCCCAGTTCGTTCGCGAAGCCGATCTTGAGGCCGTGGAACGCGTTGTCCGCGTACTTGATCGCCTCGGCGGTCGGGACCGGCACCCGGAACACCTCGCCGGGCAGGCCGTCGTACAGCGCCAACACCGCGTCGCCGCTTGCCGGGTCGAGCTCGCCGATGACGGTCTTGGGCGGGTCGAAGAAGTCCCGCACGCTCGTGCCCTCGCGCAGGAACTCCGGGTTGACCGCGACCCCGATGTCGACGCCGGCCGTGCCGCCGACGTACTTCTCCAGGATCGGCACCAGCAGGTTCAGGCAGGTGCCCGGGAGCATGGTGCTGCGGAAGACGACGGTGTGCCGCCCACCCCGTTCGGCCAGCGCGGCGCCGATCTCCTCGGTGACCCGCTCCAAGTAGGTGGTGCACAGGCTGCCGTTGGGCTCCGACGGTGTGCCCACGCAGATCAGGGATATCTCGCTGCCCATGATCGCCTCGCGGACGTCGCGGGTGGCGCGCAACGCCCCGGTCCGCACGACGTCGGCGATGAGCTCGCCGATCCGCTCCTCGACCACCGGGGCCTTGCCGTCGTTGACCAGGTCGACCTTCACCTGGTTGACGTCGACGCCGATGACCTCGTGCCCCATGCTGGCCAGGCACGCGGCCGATACGCAGCCCACGTAGCCGAGCCCGAAAACGCTGACTCTCATGCCCCGTCTCTCCCCCCAGGCAGGCCCCTGCGGCCTGCGGTCCTCGCGCCGGTCGGACGACCCCCGCGCATCAGTACGCCCCCTGCCCGTGGAGCACTGCACGCAGCGTCTTCCACAAGATCACTGTGTCCAGGGCGAGCGACCAGTCCTCCACGTACCGCAGGTCGAGGCGGACCGCCTCCTCCCACGGCAGGTCGCTGCGTCCGCTGATCTGCCACAGGCCGGTGAGGCCGGGCTTGACCAGCAGCCGCCGCCGGATGTCCGGGCCGTACGCGGCGGACTCCTCCGGCAGCGGAGGACGCGGTCCGACGAGCGACATCGATCCGGTGAGCACGTTGAACAGCTGCGGGAGCTCGTCGAGCGAGTACCGGCGCAGCACCGCTCCCACCCGGGTCACCCGCGGGTCCCGGCGGAGCTTGAACAGCAGGCCTGCGCCCTCGTTGCGGTCGGCCAGCTGGGCACGTGCCTTGTGGGCCCCGGCGACCATGGTGCGGAACTTGACGATGGTGAACTCGCGGCCGTCCTTGCCGACTCGGCGCTGGCGGTAGAAGACTCCGCCCCGGCTGTCCACCAGCACGAGCAGCGCGACGAGCACCATCAGCGGCGCGAACAGCACCAGCAGGACCGCCGCGCCCACCCGGTCGACGATCTCTTTGATCGCCCGGCGGCCTCCGGTGAAGGTCGGCATGCTGACCCGCAGCAGCGGGATCCCGAGCACCGCGTCGACGTGCAGCCGGGGGCCGGCCACCTCCATCAGCACGGGGGCCACGACCATCTCGGCGTCGCTGCCTTCGAGGTTCCAGGCCAGCCGCTGCAGCCGGTCCGGTGACCAGTGCGGGTCCGGTGTGACCGCGACGACGCGGTAGCCGTCGTGGCGAACATGCTTGGCGACGTCCGACAGTTGGCCGACGACCGGCACTCCGTCCAGTTCGTCACCGTCGCGCCCGCGACCGTCCGTCGTGCACACCGCCTCCACCCGCCAGCCGATGTGCGGGAACTTGCGGGTCCGGGTGATCAGGTCGCTCACGGTGTCCGGGCTCCCGGCGGCGAGCACCGGTCTCAGGCACCGCCCTTCCTTGCGCTGCTTGTGCAGCCACAGGCGGAGCAGATACCGGGCGGTCATGGTGACGAGCGCGATCGCGGGGATCGCGACGAATATCCAGAGCTTGATGTTGCGCGAGGTCAGGGCGATCCCGCCGAGCGCCAGGACGACGGTCGCCGTGAACAGTGAGCGGCCGAGCCGGCGGAATTCCTCGGCGCCCTGGCCGAGCACGGCCGGAGCCCATGACCGGCTCACCGCAAGTGCTCCCAGCACCAGCAGTTGGGTGCCGAAGGCGAGTATTCCCCACTTCTCGTGCCAGTTGGCCGCGTCCCGGGCCCCGAAGAAGTCGCCGATCGACGCCACCACGAAGGCGGTGGCCATGGTGTCGCTGATGATCACGGTACGGCGGTACCGATGCTCCCAGTCGCTCGCCGGCTGGCTGATTGCCCCGTTCGCCAGACGCCCGCGCGCCGACGGAAAAGGGCCGACTATTCCCCCCTGCCGCACAGAACCCCCCAAGGTCCCCAGTGGTACGACGTGGTCGACCAACACTGTTTCGCCGCCTGCGGGAGGCCCCCGCCCCCCGCACCCTGTTCCCCCCTCGGGAGGCCCCCGCCTCCCGCGCATGACATCCCGGCTGTTTCAGAGCTGCGTGAACACCGGCACTGGCGGACTCGTATGTCCTGCCAGGCACTTGAGGTGCACAGGAACCCGTCGAAACCTCGGGTGCTCCCCGCACCCAAAGCCCCTCTCGGGCTCCACGAATTGATCACCCCCACGTGCGGCGCCCGAGACGCAGCTAACGGCTCTCCGTAGCGGTGGACCCATAGATCCCCATTTGTCGCCTCGTGTCCCAGCATGTGAGGCACGGTCAATCTAGACCATCAAGCCCCGCCTGAAGAGAGGGATGTGTGGAATTTGTGCCTACGTTTTGAAGAAGAGGCCAAGGATCGGCGACCGACTGCGGATGCCGTGGCGACGAAGGCGAGCCCTGTGACCTGTGGTAACGGGTGTTCTCGGGGTTGCCGCACCGGCAACCCCGACTCGTTCCGGGGCTGCCAACTGGGCTGACCTCAGGCCCGGTTCGGCCGATTTTCATCGGTGAACACACTGCGGGGAACGGATCTTCACCGCTCCGCTCGCGCGGGCCGACGCCGAGGGGCGACCCCCGACCGGGTCATCACATCGACTCCACAATCGTGTGCACCACCGGCACGCCACCGGATCCCGCCCGAACCGGCCCGCCCGCCCACCCTCCGAACAGGCCGGAGACACGGAGACACCCGCGCCCCCACAGGCCATGGCCCGTTGCGGGTGCCCACGCGGCTCGGTCACCCCCGCACGACGCCGGATGCGGCCGTGCCCGAAAGGGCCTACTCCTCGCGCGCCATCCGAACTCCCCTCAGCAGGAGGGGCGTTCGCGCAAGTACACCGCAGATCCGGCGGCCGACCGCCGGCGTCGCGGGCGGCTGGAGCGATCTGTCATTCCGTCAGAGCCGCTCCCCCCATGCCGGCCCGCCAACCGCTTCGCCGTGGTGGGCGAGGCCTGGAAGCGCTCAGTTGCACGACGGAGTGGGCGCCCGTCACAGCCCTGCTAGTGCCGCTTGGGCCGCAAGGTGCTGTCGGGGCGCAGGGTTCCGTTGCCGTCGAGGTCGTCCAGCACGGCGGGCAGACCCTTGGTGAGCATCCTGGTGCGGACGGTGCCGAGGAGTTTGGCCATGAAGAATCCTCCGGCGCCGGTGAACCCGGTGTGGTGGTAGATAAAACGCGTCCCGCCGTCGTGCGCCGCGAGCTGGTAGGCGACCTCCGTCACCTCGCCGCCGCCCTCGTCCCGCCAGGAGTAGCGCAGCAACGAGGGCTCACGCACCTCCAGCACCTCGCACAGCACGACGCCGCTCCACCCCGGCTTCGGCCTCGCGACGAACTTGAACGTGGTGCCGACCGTGGCCGTGAAGCCCTCCGGGCGCGCGCCGGCACCGGTGGCGGTCCACAGCGGGATCAGCTCCGGATCGGTCACCGCCCGCCAGACCTTCTGCGGCGGGTGAGGGTAGTCGCGGACGATGCGGATGGTGCTCATGGCGGGCTCCTCGGGCAGGGCGTCAAACACAGCACATACTTACAGCCAATGAAAACTTACAGCAACTGAAAATATACCGGGACCGTACTAAGCTGCACCAATGAGCATGCGCACTGTGGACTGGACGGCCCTGCGCCGTCGCGACGCGGAACCCGCCGCCGAGGGACTACGGGAGCGCAAGAAGCGGCTGCTCCGGCAGCAACTGTCGGACACGGCCACCGAGATGTTCATGGAACGGGGCTTCGACGCCGTGCGCGTCTCCGAGATCGCCGAGGCCTGCGGGGTGTCGGAGAAGACCGTGTTCAACTACTTCCCCACCAAGGAGTCCCTCGTCCTGGACCTCGGCGAGGCCACGTTGGACTCCCTGCGTTCCACGCTGGCCGATCCGGACCTGTCGCCGGTCGAGGCCGCATTGAAGATCCTTTCCGACGAGCTGGCGGCCATCACATCCTGGCTGACCGAACAGGACGACCCGGCCCAGGCGAAGGACATGCTGCTGCGCTTCGGCATGCTGATCGGATCCACCCCGTCCCTGCGGGCCTACCAGCGCGACATGGCCGACCAGCAGGTCGCCGCAGCCGCCGAAGTCCTGGCCCGGCGCCACGAGATGAGCCCGGACGACCCCGAACCACAGATCGCCGCAACCGCCCTGCTCGCCCTGTGGCCCATCCAGTTCCAGGCGCTACGCCGGCACCTGAACCGCGTCCGAACCCCCGAGCGACTGCACGACATGGTCACCGCCGACGTCGAACGCGCAGCCCACCTCATCGACACGGGACTGGCCTCGCTCGCCCCCGCCCGACACGGCAGGTGAAACAGCCGGCCGGCCACCAACAGCTGCCGATGCCCGCCCGGTCCTCAGATCGGTCGACGCCGAGCAGGCAACACCGCCGGCCCCCCCAGCCACACCCTGTAAATGACACGGCTCCGGCGTCGAGCCCACCAGGCCCCGCCCCTCACACGGCTCCTCGACCGCCGGGATCCCGGAGCCGGAAGTCCACACGCTCCCGCCCCCGGCACCCCCCACACCCCCGTGACCCGCGCGACAGAAGTGACCGATTCGCTGAACACACGCACAGGCTGGGGTTAGCCTCGTCTTCCACTCGGGTGAACTGACGTGCGTCGAACGTGACTTCGGGGGATTTCTTGTCGGGAGAGCGGCCGGTGCCGGCTGACGATGCGGCTGCCGCGCTGCGGCAGACCGGGGCCTTGCCGCTGCGGGTCGGCGACCCCGGGCGCGTCGGCCCCTATGTGCCGATGGCTCTGCTCGGCAGCGGTGGCATGGGACGGGTCTTTCTGGCACGTCCTACGGACGACAGCCCCGGTCTGGTCGCGGTGAAGGTGATCAGGCCGGAGTACGCGGAAGATCCCAGATTCCGGCGCCGGTTCGAGCGTGAGGCGTCGGTGCACGCCCGCCTTCGCACGCCGCACGCACCGCGACTGTGCGGCACGGGCTTCGATGACGAACTGCTGTGGATGGCCACGGAGTACCTCCCCGGCTTCGACCTGGCGGAAGCCGTACGGGAGGACGGCGCCCTGGCGCCCGCCGCGATCTGGCGGCTGGTGGCGGAGCTGGGGCAGGCACTGGCAGGCCTCACCGCCGAGGGGATCGTGCACCGGGACCTGAAGCCGTCCAACGTACTGCTGTCCGTCCGGGGCGCCCATGTGATCGACTTCGGTATCGCGAAGGCCGCAGACGCCAGTGCGATCACCGGTACCGGAAACCGGGTGGGGACTCCCGCCTACATGTCGCCCGAGCATCTGAGGGAGGGACGGTCCGACACGGCGTCGGACGTGTTCTCGCTGGCCGGGACACTGGTCTACGCGGCAACGGGGCGTGCGCCGTTCGGCGACGGAACCGGCGTCGACGTGATGCACCGGGTGGCGTTCGAGGACCCGCGTCCCGAAGTGATCGGTCAGATATCGACGGCGGATACGGAGCTCGGCTCGCTGCTGACCGCCTGCCTGGCCAAGGAGCCCGAGCGGCGGCCCACCCCACAGGAGCTGATCGACGCGGCCGGAGCGCGCACCGTGCCGTCGACCTGGCCGGAGCCGCTGGGCGGCAAAGTACTCGCCCGGCAGCGGGCGTACGAGACGCTGCACCGCGTGCCTGCCGCGGGCACGACCCGTTCAGGGTCTGCGGGTGATCTGCCCCCGGTGCCGCCCGAGCAGGTGTCCGAACCTGCTCCGTCTGCAGTGGAGCCACCGGTCAAGGCCGACGACGGCCCGGCGGAAGCCCTTGGCCGCCCCCGGAGGAAGCCGTGGTTGATCGCCATCGCGGGCATCTCGGCCTGCGCCGTGGTTGCGATGGCGTTACTGCTCATACGTCAGGCCCCTCCCGCCACCAACTCCACGGACGGCGGTGTCACAAGGGCCGTCGGCACCGCGCCCCGTGCCAACTCCAGCGCGCAGGTGTCCCCGAGCACGAACGGGCAGACCCGCCCGGACGTCGACGGCGTCGTAGTCGAAAACCGCGAGAGCAAGACCGGGTCCACCGCGCGACCCAGCGCTTCAGGCTCCGCCGACGACCAGCACGACGACGCCACTGCTCCAGGTACCGCGCCGGACGCCTCCCTCTCCCCCACACCGTCCGCCGACAGCCCGTCCGACGGCACCGACACCGCTCCCTGGCTCTCCGAGTGCACCTACTACGCCGGCAACGGACGCACACGCCTTGGCGACAGCGGCAAACGCGTACAGCAGGTGCAGTGCATGCTCACCAAGCGCGGGTACAGCGTGGGAAGCACCGGCGTGGACGGCGAGTTCGGGCCCGACACGGAAACCGCGGTCCGGGCCTTCCAGACCGACCGGGGGCTGAACGCCGACGGCATCGTGGCACACGACACCTGGGGTGCGCTGCGCAGCGCAGAGTGACGTCCCGGCTCTGCGGAACGAGTAAGAGACAAGGCCCCGGAGCCAGTTCGCCGGAGCGCTCCGCGATCGGCAGCAGCTGCTCCCATCCCGGGTTTCTCGCGGCGAGCCACCGCGAGGGTGGTCCACCGATCCGCACCGCGCGGGAAATTCCGATCCACATCGGTGGAGCCGCCGGCCGCACCGCGATTCCTGGCAACGCTGTCCCCGCGCACCAGGTGATCAACCACCATCTGCGGGACGCACCGCTGCGCACCTCCGCGCTCCGCGCGCTCGGCGCTCACCTCAACGTGTTCGCGGCCGAGTCGTTTCCCCACGAACTGGCTGTCATGGTCGGCCGTGATCCGGTGGAGTACCGGCTCGCGCATCTGGACGACCCCCGCGCGCGTGAGATCGTCGAGGCCGCCGCACGGCAGGCGGGGTGGCCTGAGTGCTGCCTACTGCACCGTGGTCGCCGAGTTGGAGGCCGTCGCCGAGGGCGGTGCGATTCAGGCAACGAGCTGGACGGTGAAGGAACGGGTTCGCTTCGACCGTTTCACCGTGACCGGCCAGGACTGGGAGAGCTACCCGATCCTCCGGTTCTCCGAGGCACAGGGCCCGACAACCGCGGCGATCGACAACGCCGTTCATGCGGCGCTGACGGACGGGTCCGTGCCCTGCCGCTCGCGCCGGAGCAGATCGTTGCAGCCATGCCTGACGGAGCGACGAGACAGGGCAGCCCGGCGAGCCGTCGCGCCTGCCAGTGCGCGGTTTCGCCGTGCCTGCCTGCAGAGCCCCTCAGCGCACCCTCCCCCGCGGCTTCAGCGGTAGCGGCGGCAGTTCCGGAGCCGGCAGCGGATCTCCGTCGTACCCCTTCACCTCTCCGAATCGCGACCCCGTCATCCAGTCCTGCCGCGCCTGCTCGATCTCAGCCTGGGACCGTCCGATCCAGTTCCAGAACATGATCAGCTCCTCCTCGAACGGCTCACCCCCCAGGAGCATCAGGCCCGCGTCCGACTCGGCGCGCAGCGGGAGTTCGGTGCGGCCGCAGCCGAGGTAGAGCATCGAACCCGGCAGCACCGGCACCCCGTCGACCTGGGCCTCGCCGGACATGGACAGGACGGCGTACTCGAAGTCCGGCTCCAGCGGCAGGCGTACGTCCGCGCCGCGGGTGAGGGTCAGGTCGGCGCCGACGATCGGGGTGTACGTCGTGCCGGGCGAGGTCGCGCCGTCGAGGGTGCCGAGGATCAGGGTTGCCCTCAGGCCCGGTGCCGTGACGAGCGGCAGTTCGGCGTGGTGCTCGAAGTGCGGGTCGGTGTGGCGGTGGCTGTCGGGGAGGGCGACCCACAGCTGCGCGCCGTGCAGGAAGCGGGCGTGCGGGCGGGGGCTCTCCTCGGAGTGGCTGATGGCCCGGCCGGAGGTCATGAGTCCCAGTTCGCGCGGGCGGATGGTCTGCAGGCTGCCGGTCGAGTCGCGGTGCAGCACCTCGCCCTGGTGCAGCCAGCTCACCGTCTGCAGGCCCATGTGCGGGTGCGGTGGCACCTGCATACCGGGCTCGTCGGCGATGTCGTCGGGGCCGTAGTGATCGACGAAGCACCAGGCGCCGACCATGCGGCGGCCCAGGTTGGGCAGCAGGCGGCTGACTTCGGTCGACTCGCCGAGCTTGACGCGGCGAGGGCTGAGGAGTTCGCGCACCGGCTCCGCCACCACGAAGCCACGGCCGCCGCACACGGCGGGAACCGCCTCGCGATCAAGATTGCTCATGGCGCCAACCTAGCCCTGCCCGGGGGGTCGCGTCAGGCCGTCGCCCGGCCTGTCTTGCGGCCTCTCGAAGAAATAGCAGCCATGTACATAATAGCCATGTACGGTATTCATCATGAGCAGAGGTTCCGAGAAGGCGACGCCCGGCTTCCTGGTGTGGCGCCTGTCGATGAAGTGGCGGGTCGCCGTCGACCGCGCGGTGGCCCCGCTCGGGCTCACCCACGCGCAGTACTCGCTGGTGGCCTCGCTGTACGGCATGCAGCGCAGCGGGGAGCGCCCCAGCCAGCGCCGCCTCGCCGACCACACCGGGCTCGAGCCGCTGTACGTGTCCAAGCTGGCCCGCAACCTGGAATCGGCCGGCCTTCTCGAACGCACCCGGGACCCCCGGGACCCGCGCGCCGTGCAGCTGGCCCTCACCGAGCAGGGCCGCGAGACCACCGGGCGCGCAATCAAGGTCGTACAGGGACTTCTTCAGCAGCTGATGCAGCCGCTGGGCGGCCTCGACGGCCCGCGTGCGCGGGAGTTCACCCGCGATCTGGCGACCCTGCTCGACGCACCTCTTGATCCGTTCGGCGAGAACACTGAGAGCGAGAAGGAGCAGTCATGACCACCACCGCACCCACCCCCACATACAGCAGCGCCCCCGCCGTCGACCCCCGCGTCATCGCCCTGGCCCACTACGCCGGGCGTGCCGTCCTGGAGCACGTGCTGGCCCGCCACGGCGCCACCTTCCAGCAGCAGATCACCCTGCGGCCGCTCGCGATCGCGGACGGGCCCGTCGAGCGCGAGGCACTCGTCGGGCAGGTCGCGGGCGCGCTCAAGGTCGATGCGGCCGAAGTGCAGGGCGTCATCGAGGAACTGATCGCCAAGGGGCTGGTGGCCGCCGACGGGACCGGCGTCCAGGCCACCGACGCCGGGCGGGAGTTCCACGCCACGGTGACCGGCGAGACCGCGCCGATCTCCGCCCGGATCTACGCCGGCATCCCGGCGGAGGACCTGGCGGCGGCCGGCCGCGTGCTGGCCCTGATAGCCGAGCGGGCCGACGCGGAGCTGGCCGCACTGACGGCCTGAGGGCCCCTCACCGCCGTAGTGGAATGTTCAACGACTCCGTTCGGTTGAGTGCACCGAAGGAGGTCACGAGTGGAGATGACGTACTACGACCACGGGACACCGGCGGAGCGCTGGGAGCGCGCGCAGATGTTCTTCGACGCCAAGGACTATGCCGCCGCGGCGCGCGTGCTGGGCGGGCTGGTCGAGGAGGTGCCGGAGCAGACCGGACCGCGGCTGCTGCTGGCGCGTGCCTACTACCACTCGGCCCAACTGCGGCGTGCGGAGAGCGAGTTGCGCGTCATCGTCGAGCGCGACCCGGTGGAGCACTACGCCCGGCTGATGCTCGGCCGCACCCTGCAGCGGCAGGCGCGGCACGAGGAGGCCGAGTCGCACCTGCGCATCGCCTCGGCGCTTGCGGGTGACTTCGAGCAGGTCTGAGCAACGCCGTACATACGACGGCCGGGGCCCGGTTCCGTGCAGGAGCCGGGCCCCGGCCGTGTCACCGTCTCGTGCCGATGCGCTACGGCACGGCCGGGTCGGATCCGGGGGTTTTACGCCGGTGGGCGATCTCGCCGAGGACGACGTCCGCGACGATGAAGGCCGCGAGCGGGATGCCGAGCAGCGGGACGAAGTAGCCGAGTACGGCGATGACCGCGACGGCCGGGACGAGGAGCTGCGGCGGCACCTGCTGCCAGGCGCCGCGCGGGATCGGCCGGCCGAAGGCGGAGCCGCGGCCGCGCTGCCACCACATGCGGTAGCCCCAGACGATCAGCAGGATCAGGGCGAGCGCGAGCGCCATCAGGGCGATCTGGTTGACCAGGCCGAAGAGGACGCCCGTGTGCAGGTCGATGCCCCAGCGGGTCAGCTTGGCGAGCAACGGGTAGCTGGCGAAGCGCAGTTCGTCGGTGACCTCGCCGGTGGCGGGGTCGACGGCGACCGAGTCCTGCTTCTCCGGCCAGCTGCGCTGCACCTGCTTGACGACATAGGCCGAGTTCGCGTCGGGGGGCGGCACGATCTCCACGGGGTCGGACAACCCCTTGGCCCGGGCCGCCGCGAGGACCTTGTCGAGGCCGACGCCGTGCTCGCCGGCCCCCGCGGAGGCGGAGGCGCCGTGGCCCGCGTGCTCGCCGCCGGCCGTCGCTGAGACGGACGGGGTGGCCTGGCCGAGCGAGGTGCGCAGTTCGTCGATGTTGGCGCCGGCGTAGGTCGACCAGGTCAGGCCGGTCGCCGACAGGAAGACGAACCCGGCCGCCGCCCACACGCCGACGGTGCCGTGCAGGCCGAGCGTGCGGCGCCGGCCGCTGGTGCCGCGCACCTTGCGCAGGGCGCGGCGGCGGGAGAACCACAGCACCAGGCCGCCGCCCGCTATCACCCACAGCCAGCTCGCGGCGAACTCGCTGTAGAGCCGGCCGGTGTCGCCGAGGTGCAGGTCGCGGTGGAGTTCGTCGATCCAGGTGCGCAGCGGCAGCGCGCCGGTCGAACCGTACTGTTCGAGGGCGCCGCGCACCTTGGCGGTGTACGGGTCGACGAAGACGGCGAGGGTGTGGTCGGGGTCGACGCCCTGGACGCCGGACAGCATCACGCGGGTGGTGGCGTCGGCCTCCGGGGAGGGCCGTACGGCCGAGACGGTGCCCTCGGGGTGCGCCTCGCGCGCCGCGGTGACCTGCTCGGAGATCGGCAGCTTGGCGTCGCCGACCTGCGCGACGGTCATCTCGTGGGCGTAGACGAGCTTCTCGGCCTGGAACGCGCCGGCGTACAGGAATCCGGTGACGGCGGCGACGAGCAGGAACGGTGCGACGAGCACTCCGGCGTAGAAGTGCAGGCGCAGGATCAGCGGGCGGAGCGGCGCCCATCTGCTGGGGGACGGCGCCGGGGCGGCGGCCGGTTGCGGGACCTCGTCCGGTGGGGGTCCCCCCGCTGGAGCGGAGCCGGAAGTGGGGGAGGTCGAGGGAGCGGTGGACATCGGCGGGCTTCTCCGGGGGACGGGGACGTGGTGTGGCGTAGCGGTCCAGTAGTCGGGCGCGGAGGGCGCCGAGTTCCCGGGGACGCAAGTGGCGTGCGTCACACACCGAGACGTCTGTCGCCGACGGTCATGGCATCCTGGCCCGATGGCAACTCCCCGTGATCACGCACCCCTTGCCGAGCAGGTCGAGGAACTCCTCGCCGCCGGCGGCCCGTTGCCCATCGTCGCGGCCGGCGACCCGGTCCTGCGGCGTGGCACCGAGCGCTTCCACGGCCAGCTCGACCCGGCATTGCTGGCCCGCTTCGTCGAGGCCCTGCGGATCACCATGCACGAGGCGCCGGGTGTGGGTCTGGCCGCGCCGCAGGTGGGGGTGCCGTTGCGGATCGCGGTGATCGAGGACCCGGCGCCGGTGCCGGAGGAGGTGCGGCTGACCCGCGGGCGGGTGCCGCAGCCGTTCCGGGTGCTGGTCAACCCGTCGTACGAGCCCGTCGGCGCGGCCAAAGTCGCGTTCTTCGAGGGCTGTCTGAGCGTGCCGGGCTGGCAGGCGGTCGTGGCGCGGCCGCGCGAGGTGCGGCTGACGGGCGAGGACGAGCACGGCCGCGTGGTGGACGAGGTGTTCTCCGGCTGGCCCGCGCGGATCGTGCAGCACGAGACGGACCACCTCGACGGGACGCTCTACCTCGACCGGGCGGAGCTGCGCTCGCTGTCGTCGAACGAGGCGATGGCCCGGCGGTGGACGCAGGCAACGCCGAAGGAGGCGGCGAAGGCGCTCGGCTTCGAACTGCCGTAAGCCTCGCACTGGGTTTCTCGCGGTCCGGGCCGCTTCAGTTCTCAGCTCTCCTGAGGCGATTCCGCGTCGTCGTGTTCGGCAAAGACCTCGCGTGCCACGGCGTAGCTGTCAAACGCGCGAGCCACACCCGCGTAGACGGCCATCTGGATGAAGGCTTCGACGATCTCCTCCTTGGTCACGCCGTTGTGCAGGGCGATACGCAGCTGGCCCCGGAGCGGCTCGAGGATGCCCAGGCTCGCCGTGATGGTGACCGAGACGAGGGCGCGGGTGCGGAGGTCGAGGTGCTCGCTGCGAGTCCATGCGTCATTGAAGGCGTGCTCGGTCGCGATCCGTGTGAAGTCGTAGGCGTTGGCGGGTTCCGTCGGCCGTGGATCAACATACGGCGCCAAGCTGAAACCCAGGATCTGCTCGGCGTTGTTCAGAGCACGCGTGTAGTCAGCGCTGTGTCCCGTCATACCGCCATTCTGCGCGCTGCCGCCCCAGGACCGTCGGACCGTCACGACGAATCGCATGTCCAGCGTGCGCCCAGGACGTGTCTCTTCGGCACATGGCCGGCCCGCCCCTGGCCAACCCCGGCTCCGGAGGCTGACGCAAGCCTCGCACGCCGTAAATGAGAGGCGCTCGCGCAGCGCCCCTCGCTAGCCTGACCCCATGTCTACGCCCCGAATTTCTTAGCTCAGGACCCGCTTCCACGCCACCCGTGTGTCCTCTTGCTGATTTTCGGAGCGTCTTCTCATGATCACCGTTCGTGGTGTCGACGTGCGCGTCGGCGCGCGTCTGCTGCTGTCCGGCATCTCCTTCCATGTATCCCCCGGCGACCGCATCGGCCTGGTGGGCCGCAACGGCGCCGGAAAGACCACCCTGCTCAACACCCTGGCGGGCGCGGTGCGTCCGGCGGCCGGGACCGTGACCCGCACCGGCGAGGTCGGCCATCTGCCGCAGGACTCGCGCGCGGCCGACCCGGCGGTCACCGTCACCGACCGCATCCTGTCCGCGTGCGGTCTCGACCTGGCCGTACGCGCGCTGCGTCGTGCCGAGGCCGCGATGGCCGACGGGTCGCAGCGGGCGATGGACGCCTATGTGCGTGCGGAGGCCCACTTCCAGGCCCGCGGGGGTTACGCGGCGGAGGCCGAGGCCGCTCGGATCGCCGCCGGGCTCGGCCTGCCCGATGACCTCCTCGGCCGTCCGCTCGGTGCGCTGTCGGGCGGGCAGCGCCGTCGCGTGGAGCTGGCCCGCATCCTGTTCGCGGATCACGGCACGCTGCTTCTCGACGAGCCGACGAACCACCTGGATGTGGACTCGATCACCTGGCTGCGTGCCTTCTTGACGACCTGTCAGGCCGGGATGGTGCTCATCAGCCACGACACCTCCCTACTCGCCGACACCGTCAACCGGGTCTTCCACCTGGACCCGCAGCGCGCCACGATCGACGTCCACAACACGGGCTGGGACGCCTACCTCGCCCAGCGCGCGGCCGACGAGCGGCGGCGGACGCGGGAGCGGGCGAACGCCGAGCGCAAGGCGGCGTCGCTGCATGCGCAGGCGGACAAGATGCGCGCCCGGGTGTCGACGGCGGTGGCCGCGAAGAACATGGCCCGCCGCGCCGACCGTCTGCTCGCCGACCTCGAACCGGTGCGGCGCGCCGACACGGTGGCCCGCATCCGCCTGCCCGAACCGACCCCGTGCGGACGGATCCCGCTGGGTGCGATCAGCCTGACGAAGTCGTACGGCGGCCGGCGCGTCCTCGGCGGAGTGGACCTGGCGGTCGACCGGGGCAGCCGTCTGATCGTCCTCGGTCCCAACGGGGCGGGAAAGACGACCCTGTTGCGGATCCTGGCCGGTCAGGTCGCGCCGGACAGCGGCCGGGTGGTGCCCGGGCACGGGCTGCGGCTGGGCTACTTCGCGCAGGAACACGACACGCTGGACCCCGAGTTGACCGTCGCCGGGCATCTCGCGGCCGCCGCCCCGCATCTGACGGACGGTGAAGTGCGGCGTGTGCTGGGGTCGTTCCTGTTCGGCGGGGACGACGCCGCCAAGCGTGTCGGTGTGCTGTCCGGCGGGGAGAAGACCCGCCTCGCCCTGGCGGGTCTGGTCCACTCCGGTGCGAACGTGCTGCTGCTGGACGAGCCCACCAACAACCTGGACCCGGCCTCCCGTGCCGAGGTCCTGGCGGCGGTGGGCACCTATCCGGGCGCGATCGTCATGGTCACCCACGACGAGGGCGCCGTGGCGGCGCTGCGCCCGGATCGCGTGCTGCTGCCGGAGTCCGAGGAGGACCTGTGGAGCGAGGACTATCTGGAGTTGGTGGTGCCCGCGTGAAATCCCGTGCGGCAGGCTTCCGTCAATGAAGTCCCCTGCCACAGAGGTCAGTTGGCGCGGTGGTCAGTTGTCGCGGTACGCCTCCAGCAGCCGCAGCCACACCTCGCTGATCGTCGGGAACGACGGCACCGCGTGCCACAGCCGGGCGATCGGGACCTGGCCGGCGACCGCGATCGTCGCCGAGTGGATGAGCTCGCCGACGCCGGGGCCGACGAAGGTGACGCCGCGCAGGATCTCCTTCTCGAGGTCCACGACCATGCGGGCGCGGCCACGGTAGCCGTCGGCGTACAGGCCGGCGCCGGATGCGGAGGTCATGTCGACGTCCACCGCGCGCACCCGGTGCCCGGCCTGTTCCGCCTCCGCGAGGGAGAGGCCGACGGCGGCCGCCTCCGGGTCGCTGAAGACGACCTGGGGGACGGCGTGGTGGTCGGCGGTGGCGGCGTGGGCGCCCCAGGGGTCCGACTCCGGGATCGGTACGCCGGAGGCGCGGGCGGCGATGGCGGCGCCCGCGATCCGGGCCTGGTACTTGCCCTGGTGGGTCAGGAGCGCGCGGTGGTTGACGTCGCCGACCGCGTACAGCCAGTCGCTGCCGGACACCAGCATGCTGTCGTCGACCGGCAGCCAGCCGCCCGGCTCCAGGCCGACCGTGTCCAGGCCGATGTCGCCGGTCTTCGGGCGGCGGCCGGTGGCGAAGAGGATCTCGTCGGCCTCGATGCGGTCGCCCTGGTCGGTCACCACCACAACGGTGCCGTTCTCGCGGGTGACCGACTCGACCGATGTGCCGGTGCGCACGTCCGCGCCGGCCTCGGTGAGGGCCTCTGCGACCAGCTCCCCGGCGAACGGCTCCATGCGGTTGAGCAGGCCCTTGCCGCGGACCAGGACGGTGACCTGCGCGCCCAGGCCCTGCCAGGCGGTGGCCATCTCGGTGGCCACCACTCCCCCGCCGACCACCACGAGACGGCCGGGCACGGCCTGCGCACTCGTTGCGTTCCTGCTGGTCCACGGCTTGACCTCGGCGAGGCCCGGCAGGTCGGGCAGCACGGCGTCGGTGCCGGTGCACACGGCGACGGCGTGCCGGGCGGTGAGCACCTTCTGCCCGCCGTCCGAGCCCGTGACGGTCACCGTGCGCGGTCCGGTCAGGCGGCCGTGACCGCGGTGGAGGTCGGCACCGATGCCGTCCAGCCACCCGGCGGCGCCGCCGTCGTGCCAGTCGGAGGTGTAGTAGTTGCGGTGCGCGAGTACGGCGGCCGCATCGAGGGGCCCCTGCACCGACTGGCGCAGCCCGGGCACGCGGCGGGCCTCCGCACGCGCGATGACCGGGCGCAGCAGGGCCTTGCTGGGAACGCAGGCCCAGTACGAACACTCGCCGCCGACCAGCTCGCTCTCCACGACCGCGGTGGACAGGCCGGCCGCACGGGTGCGGTCGGCGACGTTCTCCCCCACGGGTCCCGCCCCGAGCACCACGACGTCGTACGCGATGGTTTCCGATTCCGTCATGGGCTCAGTCTGGTGTCCTGTCCGTGTTCTGGCGAGCTTGGGTACGCGTGTCCGGCTGCCGTCGGCGATTCGTCCAGCGGCTCTGGGCGTGCTGTCCGGACAGGTTGGTGACGCAGCTGACTGGGGTTTGACCGCTGATGCCGGTGTGGGGTCGGCCGGAGCCGTCGTTGCCGATGGGCGCGAAGCCGGGCCGGCCGCGACGCCATGCCCTGTCCGAGGCGGCCAGCAGCTGATGAACAGCTCGCCCAAGCCTGAGCGCTACGGCGTCTGACGGAGGGGAGGATACCTGTCACGCCGGTGATGTCAGGAAGACGTCAGGCAGAAGGGGTGGCCAGCCGGATCCAGGAGTACCCGCCAGCGTCCGCCGCCGGGCTGATGGTCCGGTTTGGCCGCGCCGAGTTCCAGCGCCAGCTCTTCCATCGCATCGAGGTCGTCAGCGCGGAAATCCAGGTGGAACTGTTGCGGCACCTCCTGACCCGGCCACTGCGGAGCCCGGTATCCGTCAACCCGCTGGAATCCCAGATCACAGCCGGAGTCGTCCGTCAGAGCGACGAACTCGCCCGTGCTGAAGAGCTCGCGCATCCCGGTCAGCGCACCGTAGAAGCCCGCCAGCGCCTGCGGGTCGGCACAGTCCAGAGTCACCCCGCGCAGTTCAGCGCCTGGCACTATTCGCTCCTTCATGTCCGCGCGTCTGTCTCCGTAAGCCGCCGCTGCACGCGATCACAGGCCCACAGCCACACCGTACTCGCCACATCCACCGCTGAAGTAGCGGTTTACCCCTGCCTCAGAGCAACGGGTGGCTGTGACCAGCGCGTTCGATACACGCCCTGGGTGAGCCCTAGGTGTTCTCGGCGAGGGGTGCCTGCGCCCGCAGGCTGTCCGGGCGCAGGAGGATCAGGGCGACGTCGTCCGTGCGGTCCTTGTCGGCGCCGAGTTCCTGCGTGATGTGACGTGCTGCGTCTTCGGCCGGACGCTCGTGGTGCGTGCCGAGGGTGTGGACGAGGGCTTGGATGCCGGTGGAGAGGTCGGTGCCGATGCGTTCGACGAGTCCATCGGTGTAGAGGGCGAGCAGCGAACGCGGGGGCAGGGGGACCTCGCGCGAGGAGTAGGCCGCTTCCTTGGTGATGCCGAGCAGCAGGCCGGCATCGAGGTCCAGGGTGGTCGCCGAACCGTCGGGCGCGGTGAGCACGGGCGGCAGGTGTCCGGCGTTGGCCAGGCAGGCGAGGTGTGTTTCCAGGTCGATGCGTGCGTACAGGCAGCTGGTGAACAGGTCGGTGTTGAGGTCGGTCAGCAGGCGGTTGGTGCGGGCGAGGACCTCGTGCGGTGCGGCACCCGCGGTGGCGTGCGCGTGGATGGCGGTGCGCACCTGTCCCATGAGGGCGGCGGCGGTGACGTTGTGCCCCTGCACGTCGCCGATGACGGCGGCCACGGTGTGCTCGTCCAGCCGGATGAGGTCGTAGAAGTCTCCGCCGATGTCCATGCCGTGGGTGGCGGGCAGGTAGCGGGCGGCCACGTCCAGTCCGGGCACGGTGGGCAGGGCGTGGGGCAGGAGGCCCTGCTGCAGGCTCTGGGCGAGGGCGTGTTCGGTGTCGTAGAGGCGGGCCCGGTCGAGGGCCTGGGCGATCAGGCCGCTCAGTGAGGTCATGGCCGCGCGTTCCTCGGCCGGGAAGACGTGCGGGCGGTCGTAGGCCAGGACGCACGTGCCGACCGGGCGCCCGGAGGCCGTCAGGGGCAGGAAGGCCCAGGCGGCCATCCCGTCGTCCCTGCCGACGCGTGCCGGGTAGGTGGCCTCCAGTTCCGCGCGGTCGGAGAAGAATCCGGCGGTGGCCTCCGTCAGTGCCGCCACGCCGGGTGTGGCGGACGTCAGGGGCGTGCCGTCGAAGCGCCGCATGGTCTCGGGCGGGTAGCCGTGGTGGCCCACGATGCGCAGGCGCCCGCCCTCCGCCGCAAGAATCACGAGTGCTTGAGCGCCGAAGGCCGGCAGTACGGTGTCCGCGACCAGGGCAACCACGTCGTTCACGCTGACGGCTTCGGTGAGCGCGCCCGCGAGGTGCATCAGGTGGTAGAGGGATCCGAGTCGGGTCGTCGCCGCGGCGGGGGCGGAGGCCGACGGTGCCGGGACGTCGTGGCCGCGTTGGGCCCCGGTGATGAGGACGCTGATGCCGGTGTCGTCGGGGTGGAGGTGGAAGTCGAGCCACCGCCCGTCGGGGTGGCGGGCGGTGAAGAGCGTGTTCTGTCTGCTGATGACCGCCGTGCGGTAGCGGTCTTCGTAGACGGGGTCGTCGAGCCAGCGCACGGACTCCCAGGGCAGGGTTTCCATCAGGGCTGACGCGTCGCTGCCCAGCAGGTCGGCCGCGGCGGGGTTCAGGTGGACGATGCGACCGTGCAGATCGAGGGAGACACAGCCCTCGGGCAGACGCCGCGAGAAGGCGGCGGCAGCCCCGTCACCGGGGGACGCCTTGCCCGGCGCGGTGTCCAGGGCGCGTGGCTGGTCCGACGGCCCGAAGGCGCCGGACCCGCTGTGGGCGCAGTGCAGGACGGTGGCCAGCAGCGAGCACTCGGCTTCCAGCCGGTCCCGCACGGGCGGACTGAGCGGTCGCTGCCGGGAGCCGGGCCACATCAGCAGCAGAGCTCCCAGCACCGTGTCCTCGTGCACCACCGGCGCCGCGGCGAGGGCGAAGTTGTACGGCAGGACGAGGGCGGCGCGGGGGTATCGGCGGGCCATTTCCTGCTGGCTGTCCACCTCCACCACGGCCCGGGCGGCGACGGCATCGGTGACGGGCAGCGCATGGGTCAGGGCCACCCGATGCCAGGGCGCGGCGAACTCCGGCGGCACGCCGACGATGTTCTCCAATGTCAGGACGGCCTCACCGGGCGGCAGCAGCCACAGGCCCCCGGCATGGGCGCCGGTCTGCTCGACCGCGTCGAGGACGACGTGGTCCACCAGGCGCCGAGCCGCCTGCTGCCGGTGCACCTCCGCCGCTGTCATCGGTACCCCCTGCCGGCGGTGAGCCCGGGCCGGCCGACGCCGGTCATGCGCTCACCTGGCGCTGCGAGTGCCTGCGGGCATGTCGCGCTGACCACTGGAGCCCGTCCATAGCGGGACAATAACGCCAAAGAGCCTGCGCTGCGACGGTCGGTCCGGTGGGTGGTGTGCTCCGTGGCCACAGGGGTAGGGGCGCGGAATACGTGACCGGCCGTCCGTGTTGTGCCGACGGCTTCGACCGACACCAGGAAGAGGGATAGACGCATGAGCAGCACCGTGGAGCTCACCAAGGAGAACTTCGACGAGACGGTCACGGACAACGAGTTCGTCCTGATCGACTTCTGGGCGTCCTGGTGCGGGCCGTGCCGTCAGTTCGCCCCGGTCTACGAGAAGGCCGCCGAGGACAATCCGGATCTGGTGTTCGGCAAGGTGGACACCGAGGCGCAGCCGGAGCTGGCCGCGGCCTTCGGTATCCAGTCGATCCCCACGCTGATGATCGTCCGCGACCAGGTCGCCGTGTTCGCGCAGCCGGGCGCGCTGCCCGAGGCCGCCCTGACGGACGTCATCGGACAGGCGCGCAAGCTGGACATGGACGAGGTCCGCAAGGCGGTCGCGGCGCAGCAGGCGCAGGCCGAGCAGAACGGTCAGTAAGCCCCCGCTCCGGCAGATCTAGAAGGGGTACGGCGCCACGTCCCCGCGCACCGTCGTCCAGCGCACGTCGGTGAAGGCCTCCAGGTTGGCCTCGCCGCCGAAGCGGGCGCCGGTGCCGGACGCGGCGACGCCGCCGAAGGGCGCCACGGCCTCGTCGTTGACCGTCTGGTCGTTGATGTGGACGATGCCGGTCGGGATGCGCTCGGCGAGGTCGAGGCCGCGGGCCGCATCCTGGGTGACGATGCCCAGGGAGAGGCCGTATTCGCCCGCCGAGGCCAGGGCGGCCGCCTCGTCGGGGGTGGCGAAGGCCCGTACGGGTGCGACCGGGCCGAAGACCTCCTCGGCGTAGGCGGGGGTGTGGTCGTCGACGCCGGCGAGGACGGTCGGCCGGTAGAAGAGCTTCTCGTGGGTGCCGCCGGCGGCCAGCTTGGCGCCGCCGGCCGTGCTGGCCTGCACCAGGCCGTGGATCTTGGCGAGCTGGTTGTCGTCGATGATCGGGCCGAGGTGGACCTGTTCGCGGTGCGGGTCGCCGACCGCGAGGGAGTCGGCCTTGGCGGCGAGGCGCTCGACGTACTCCTCGTACAGGGACTGGTGGACGAGGTGGCGGCCGGTCGTCATGCAGATCTGGCCCTGGTGGAAGAACGAGCCCCAGGCGGCCGTCGAGATCACCGCGTCGAGGTCGGCGTCCTCGAGCACGACCAGGGCGGAGTTGCCGCCGAGTTCGAGGTGGACGCGCTTGAGGTGGCGGCCGGCCGCCTCGCCGACGGCGCGGCCCGCCGCCGTGGAGCCGGTGAAGGAGATGACGGGGATCTGCGGGTCGGCGACCAGGGCCTGGCCGGCGTCGGGGCCACCGGGCAGCACGTGCAGCAGGTTCTCGGGCAGACCCGCCTCGGCGAAGATCGCGGAGATGAGGAGGCCGCCGGAGACCGCGGTGCGCGGGTCCGGCTTCAGGACGACCGCGTTGCCGAGCGCGAGGGCCGGGGCGACCGAGCGGATCGAGAGGATCAGCGGGGCGTTGAACGGGGAGATCACGCCGACCACACCGACCGGGACGCGCCGCGTGTAGGACAGCCGGGGTGCCTCGCTGGGCAGGATCTGTCCGGCCGGGCGGGAGGCGAGGGCGGCGGCCTCGTAGCACTCCTGGGCGGCGACGTGCAGTTCGAAGTCGGCCTTGCCGGGGATGTTGCCGGGCTCGCGGACGAGCCATTCGCGCAGCTCGTCGGCGTGCGCGGCGAACAGGTCGCCGGCCTTGCGCAGCACTCCGGCGCGGACGAAGTGCGGGACGCGGGCCCAGTCGGCCTGGGCGGCGCGGGCGGCCGTGGCGGCCGGGCCGACGTCCGCGGCCGAGGCGAGGGTGACGGTGGCGAGGGTGTCCCCGGTGGCGGGCTCCGTAACGGCGTACTCCGGTCCCGACAGGGGGCGGGACTGCCAGGTCTTCGGGTCGAGCAACGGCATGACGGCTCTCCGTTTCGTCACCGGCGGGACTCAGATCATGAGTGGAAGTCCCGAGTAGTTCGCGGCCAGTTCGGCCGCCGCGTGGCGGGATGAGGCGATCCGGCGCAGCCGTGCGAGCTGCAGTCGGTTCTCGAACGCATCCCCATCTGGTTGAGCGTGCAACATCTTAGTCATGTCGTACGAGAATCGCGTGGCCTGCCACACGCGCTCGAGGCACATCTGCGAATAGGTGTCGAGGAGTTGCTCGGATCCGGTGCGGTGCCACTCGGCGAAGGCGCGGCCGAGGACGCGGATGTCGGAGACGGCGAGGTTGAGGCCCTTGGCGCCGGTCGGCGGCACGATGTGGGCGGCGTCCCCGGCCAGCAGCAGCCGGCCGTGCCGCATCGGCTCGTGGACGTAGCTGCGCATCGGGGTCACGGCCTTGGCGGTGATCGGGCCGCGGTGCAGGGTCCAGTCGGCGTCGATGGCGAAGCGGGCGGCGAGCTCGTCCCAGATGCGCTCGTCGGGCCAGTCGTCGGGGTCGGTGCCGTTGGGGACCTGCAGGTAGAGGCGGGATACGTGCGGGGAGCGCATGCTGTGCAGGGCGAAGCCGTTCTCCCCGCGCGCGTAGATCAGCTCGTCGCAGGAGGGCGCCACGTCGGCGAGGATCCCGAGCCAGGAGTACGGATAGTCGTGCGCGTACGAGCGGCCGGTCTCGGGTGGGAAGGTGTCGCGGGAGATGCCGTGGAAGCCGTCGCAGCCGATCACCCAGTCGCAGCTCAGGGTCTGCTCGCGGCCCTCGTGCAGGAAGCGCACCACGGGTGAGGCGCTCTCCGGCTTCTCGATCTCGAGGGCCTCGGCCTCGAACAACAGCGGTGGCCCGTCGGCCAGTTGGAGGGCGACGAGGTCCTTCACGATCTCGGTCTGGGCGTAGATCGTGACGGTACGGCCGCCGGTGAGGGCGGGGAAGTCGATGTGGTGGCGTTCGCGGTCGAAGCGCAGCTCGATGCCCTGGTGGACCAGGCCCTCGGCCTCCAGGCGTTCGGCGGCGCCGCAGGCGCGCAGCGCGTCGACCGTGCCCTGCTCCAGCATTCCGGCGCGCTGGCGCTGCTCGACGTACTCCCGGTCCCTGGCCTCCAGGACGACGCAGTCGATGCCCGTGCGGTGCAGCAGCCGGGCCAGGAGCAGTCCGGCGGGGCCGCCGCCGATGATGCCGACCGTCGTGCGCATGCCCGCCTCCCGGGGGTTCAGCTGGAGTCGCGGTGGACCACCGTGGCTCCCAGTACCTTGTGTGTCTCGGGCGCGGCGCCGGGGTTGCGGACCGCGCGGTCGACCAGTTCGGCGAGGTCGCGGCCGGACGGCAGCTCGATGTGGACCGTGCTCAGCCGGGGCCGCAGGAGCCGGCCGAGCATGAGGTCGTCGGCGCCGATGACGGCCGTGTCCTCGGGTATGCGCACGCCCTGGTCCTGCAGGGCGCGCATCAGCAGCATCGCGTACTCGTCGTTGTACGCGAACACGGCGTCGAGGTCGAGTGCGCGCCAGCGGGCGGCGAGGCGGGCGGCGGATCCCTCGTCGTAGGCGAGGGGCAGTTCGGTGACCGTGGCGTCGGTGGCGTGCAGGGCGCGGCGCACGCCGTGGAGACGGGGCAGGGAGAAGGCCTCCAGGCCGTCCTCCTCGGGCACGACGACGCCGACGCGCCGCCGGCCTCGGTCGAAGAGGTGGCTGCCGGCGCAGTGGCCGACGGTCTCGTGGTCCATCAGCAGGGCGTGGGCGCCCTCGACGGAGTCGGGGCCGAGGGTGACGACGGCGCGGGCGCCGGAGCGCTTGAGCACCGTGACGCCCTTCGGGCCCACGAGGCCGGAGCCGCCGGGCACCAGGACGGCGACCGGGCGCAGCTCGGCCCAGGCGCGGGCGGCCTCGTCACCGTGCAGGCCGACGCTGCCGTGCTGCACGACCGTGTAGTCGAGGCGGCCGAGTGCCATCTGCAGATCGCTGAGGAACTGGCTGTAGAGCGGGCCGACAGGGAAGGTCGGCGCGGGCATCAGGACCATGCGGCTGTGCCCGGCGCGCAGACTGCGGGCGGCCGCGTGCGGCACGTATCCGAGTTCCTTCGCGGCCTCGTGGACCCGGCGCCGCGTGGGCTCGCTGATCCGTACGGCACTGGTGTTGTTGAGGACGTAGGAAACGGTCGCGCGCGAGACGCCGGCCAGGCGGGCCACATCGGCACTCGTGGGCACGGAGCGCGGTGCGGGCGACGAGGACGCGGGCGTTTTCGGTATCTGCACCATGACGTACGGCATCTTTGCAGAACCTTCGCCGACGGCTCCGGGTGGGGGAACTTCGCAATCAAGCCGTAGCGCGCGGCAGCCTCGCGCAGGTAGGGGCGAGGGTCCTCAGCCATTTTACGAACATGTTCGTCACGAACTTGTTCGGAGCGAACATGTTCGTTACCGTGGTGGCATGACAGACCGCCCCGACACCCCGCGCAGCCGCCGTGAGCGCCCTGCCAAGCCCGCTCTGACCAGGGAGGGCATCGTGGCCGCGGCCGTTGCGGTGCTGCGGGCCGAGGGGCTGCAGAAGGTGACCATGCGGCGCCTGGCCCAGGAGCTCGACACCGGCCCGGCCTCGCTGTACGTGTACGTCCGCAACACCGCGGAGCTGCACGCCGCTGTCCTGGACGAACTGCTGGGGACGGTCGGGCCGGCCCCGGCCGAGGGTTCGTGGCGGGAGCGGCTGGAGCAGGTGCTCACCTCATACACCGCGATGCTCTTCGAGCACCCGAGCCTGGCCCGCTCCGCGCTGACGGCCTGGCCGAGCGGCCCGCACTACCTGAACCTGATCGAGACGCTGCTGGCCCTGCTCGACGAGGGCGGCGTCCCGCCTGCGCAGGCCGCGTGGGGCGTGGACCTGCTGCTCCAGCACGCCACCGCGACGGCCGCCGAGCACGCCGGCGAAGGGCAGTCCGAGGAGGACTGGGACGCCCTGCGCCGCGCCGTCCGCGACATCTCCGAGCGCACCCATCCGCACATCGCCGCGCTCCGCGGCGACCTGCTGTCGGGGGCGCCCGAGGCCCGACTGTCGTGGGGGCTGCGGACGCTGATCGCCGGCATCGAGCGGACCGCCGTACCCGATTGATCCGGCGGACCGCCGCACCCGAACGACCTGAGGGCCACCGGCCTACCCGGCGCCCCGAGGGTGGACCGCCAGGCCCGACCGACCTGCGGGCGGACCGCCGTACCGACCGACCTGAAGGAGTACGACATGACCACGCATCACCCCATAGCCGTCGTCGGCGCCGGTCTCGGCGGTCTCGCACTCGCCCGTGTGCTGCAGGTGCACGGCATCGAGGCCGCCCTCTTCGACCTGGACGCCTCCCCCGCCGCCCGCACGCAGGGCGGCATGCTCGACATCCACGAGGAGTCCGGGCAGACGGCGCTGCGTGCGGCCGGGCTCTACGAGGAGTTCCGGGCGCTGGTGCATCCGGGCGGCGAAGCCTTGCGGGTCCTCGACAAGGACGCGGTGGTCCGCCTGGAGCGGGCCGACGACGGCCACGGCGGTCGCCCCGAGATCGACCGCGGCGACCTGCGCGACCTGCTGCTCGGCTCACTGCCCGAGGGCACCGTCCGCTGGGGTGCGAAGGTCACCGCGGCGCGGCCGCTCGGTGGCGGCCGGCACGAGGTGGCGCTCGCGGACGGCACGGTGTTCACCACGGACCTGCTGGTCGGCGCCGACGGCGCCTGGTCGCGGATCCGTCCGCTGGTCTCGGACGCCCAGCCCGCCTACACCGGTGTCTCGTTCGTCGAGGTGGACCTGCCCGACGCGGACCTGCGCCATCCGGTGAGCGCCGAGGTGGTCGGCGGCGGCATGCTGTTCGCGCTCGGGGCGGGGCGGGGCTTCCTCGCGCACCGCGAGACCGACGGCAGCCTGCACATCTACGTCGCGCTGGAGGCCGCCGAGGAGTGGCTCGACGGCATCGACTTCACCGACGCCGAAGCGGCCAGGGCGGCCGTACTGGAGCACTTCGCGGACTGGGACAAGAGCCTGCGGGCGCTGGTCGACGACGCCGACGGGGCCCTGGTCCCGCGACGCATCCATGCCCTGCCGGTCGGGCATCGCTGGGAGCGCGTCCCGGGCGTCACGCTGCTCGGGGATGCCGCGCATCTGATGTCCCCGTTCGCGGGCGAGGGTGCCAACCTGGCGCTGCTGGACGGCGCGGAACTGGGACGGGCCCTGGCCGCGCACCCGGGCGACACCGAGGCGGCCCTGGCCGCCTACGAGGAGAAGATGTTCCCCCGCAGCGAGTTGTTCGCCGCCGAGTCGGCGCGCAGTGGCGCGATGCTGTTCCGCGCCGACGCACCGCAGGGCCTGCTGGACATGTTCGCCGCCCACGCCTGAGGCGAGCTCAGCAGGAGGGTCGGGTGCCGGTGACGCGGTCGACCAGGTCGACCCAGCCGGCCTCCAGGCGCTCCATGGGCATCCCGCACTGCCGGGTCAGATGGTGGATCAGGGCGGGGTCGAGATAGCCCATCAGCGTCTGGGCGAGGAGTTCGCAGTCGGCGTCCGGGACGATCTGCCGCAGCAGGACCAGCACATGCGTGTGCATCGCCCGCAGCGAGGGGTGGGAGAACCTGCGGGTCGGTTCCGGCTGGGCGGCCAGCTGCAGGTCCAGCTGCTCGACCGCGCGATAGAGCACCGCCACGCCGAACGCCCGCAGCCGCTCGATCGCGGGCGCGCCGGGACCCAGCGGCGGGGGCCCGCCGAGGAAGTCGGCCTGCAGCTTCTTCGCCGAGTGATCCAGCAGCGCCGTCAGCAGTCCGGTGCGGTCGCCGAAGCGCCGGAAGACGGTTCCCTTGCCCACCTTCGCCGCCGCGGCCACGGCCTCCATCGTGACCCCGGCCACCCCGTGCTCCGCGATCAGACGCGTGGCGGCCTCCAGCAGCCGGGCGCGGTTGCGGGCCGCGTCGGCCCGCAGGCAGGGCTCGTCGGGCGCCGCCGGGCCGACCTCCAGCAACTGGGGCGTCTCGAAGGGCTCCTGGGGCTTCGGGAAGGGCGGCAGGGAGGCGGACATGAAGACAGCGTAAAGCATCGGGAACAAAACTGGACCGCGGTCCGCTTAGGGTGCTAGAAAGTTTAAGCGGACCTCGGTCCGGATCGTTACGGCAATGTTTCAGCCCCTTGGAGTTCGCATGTCTGTTCGTATCCTCGCGCTCGTCGGCAGTCTCCGTGCCGGTTCGCACAACCGCCAGCTCGCCGAGGCGGCCGTCAAGTTCGCGCCCGAGGGTGCGGACGTGGAGATCTTCGAGGGTCTCGCCGAGATCCCGTTCTACAACGAGGACATCGACGTCGAGGGCAGCGTCCCGGCCCCCGCCGCGAAGCTCCGTGAGGCCGCGCAGGCCGCCGACGGCTTCCTGCTCTTCTCCCCCGAGTACAACGGCACCATCCCGGCCGTCCTGAAGAACGCCATCGACTGGCTGTCCCGCCCGTACGGCGCCGGCGCCTTCGGCGGCAAGCCCGCCGCCGTGGTCGGCACCGCGTTCGGCCAGTTCGGCGGCGTCTGGGCGCAGGACGAGACCCGCAAGTCCCTGGGTATCGCCGGCGCCAAGGTGCTGGAGGACGTCAAGCTTTCCATCCCCGGCTCCGTGGTCCGCTTCGCCGAGACCCACCCGGCCGACGACACCGAGGTCGCCGAGCAGCTGACCGAGGTGATCGCGAGCCTGCACGGCCACGCGGGCCAGGTCGCTGCCGCCTGACCTGCACGGACACACCCCTGAAGGGCCGGAGCCGACCAGCTCCGGCCCTTCTGCACGCCGGGCCCGTGCCGGAACCCGTGCGTCCAGCCTTCGTGCCCCCCGCATGGGATCCGCGCGTCAGGCCACCGCCGTCGGCGCCAGTTCCCGCAGTTCCTGCAGCGCGACCGCGACCGCGGGGCGCTCCCGGCCGCCGCGGCGGGTGCAGGTGAGCAGTTTGCGGTGCGGGTTGCCGGTGCAGCGCACGCGGGCGATCGGCAGGTGCGGGGTGAGGTGGGCCAGCCGGGGGATCAGGGCGACGCCGAGCCGGTTGGCGACCAGGTGGGCGGTGACGTTCCAGTCCAGCGCGTGATGGACGACGTCCGGACTGAACCCGGCCTCCCCGCACGCGGACATCACGTGCGGGCGGCAGGGGCTGTCGGGCACCGGGGCGATCCAGGTCTCGTGCGCCGCGTCCGAGAGGTCGACCCGAGCCCGCCCGGCCAGCGGATGATCCTCCGGTACGACGAGATCGAACGGGTCGTCCAGCAGCGGCTGTTGGTCGAAGCGGGCGTCGCTCAGCGGAGGGTTGTGCGGGGTGGCCTCGACGATGGCCAGGTCGGTCTCGCTCTCGAAGAGCAGGTCGAAGCTCTCCGGCACCCCGGTCTCCTGGATGCGCACGGACAGCCGTGGATGGCGTTCCTGCAGCCGGGCGGCCATCGGCGCGAGCAGCACGGAGACGGCCACGGGAAAGCCGCTCACCCGCAATGGTCCGGCCGGGTCGCAGTGATCGGCCTGCAGGTCGAGTTCTGCCTGCAGCCACCGGGCCTCGATCGCGTCGGCGTGCGCGAGCAGGCTCTCGGCGGCCGGGGTGAGCCGGACCCCGCGGCCCTGCGGCTCCAGGAGGTCGACGTCGAGGTCACGGGCGAGCTGGCGGATCTGCTGGGAGGCCGCGGACGGGGTGAAGTGCAGGGCGCGGGCGGCCGCGGTGACCGTGCCGTAGTGGGCCACCGCCCTCAGGACGTGCAGTCGGCGCAGGTCAATCATGAAGCCCACGCTTCAAGGTGACGTCCAGAAAGTCAACCTGGACGTGTACGAATCCTGTGCCGCACCCTGGGGGTGTCGCGACGGTCACCAGATCCCACGTACAAGGAGTTCGCCGCCATGACCAGCACCACCGGCACCGCCTGCCCGCACTGCGGCTGGCCCGACGGCGCCGAGCCCTTCCAGGTGGTGTCCCGGCACGCCACGGCCGCGGGCAGCACACTGTGGACCCGCTGCGCCTGCGGCTCGCTGCAGGTCCGGATGGTCGACAACTGCGGCACGCGCATCGTCTCCCGCAGCCGCCCCGCCGCCTGCACCCGGCCGGAAGCCTCCTGACCGTGTCGTACCGGCCCGAACCCGGGCCGGGCTCAGGCCAGTTCGGCCAGCCGCCCGGCAGCCGGGGCGACGAAGCGCTCCATCCACGCGGACGTCTCACCGAGGCGCGGCGACAGGATCACGGTGTCGATGCCGAGCTTCGTGTAGCCGCCGATGTCGCGGGTGAAGGCGTCGAGGTCGCCCTCGGTGGCCGGGGCGCCGGAGTAGGCGACGGTCTTGCGGATCGCGTCGTAGTCGCGCCCCTCCGTCTCGCAGTGCCCGCGCAGCACGTCGAGCTTGTGGCGGACCTCCTCCGGCGACGTCGCGAACAGGTTGCACGCGTCCCCGTATCTGGCGACCAGGCGCAGGGTCTTCTTCTCGCCGCTTCCGCCGATCATGATCTCGGGGTGCGGGCTGCTGACCGGCGCCGGTACGCACAGCGTCTCCGCCAGCCGGTAGTGCTTGCCCTCGAAGGGGCCGTTCACCTCCGGGTCCCACATCTGCAGACAGATCCGCAGCGCTTCCTCCAGCCGTTCGAAGCGCTCGGCGAGCGGCGGGAAGGCGACGCCGAGCCCTTCGTGCTCCCGGTCGTACCAGGCGGCCCCGATGCCGAGGGTGGCGCGGCCGCCGGACAGCACGTCCAGCGTGGTGGCGATCTTGGCGAGCAGGCCGGGGTGGCGGTAGGTCACGCCGGTCACCAGCGCGCCGAGCCGGATCGTGGAGGTCTGCGCGGCGAGGTAGCCGAGGGTGGTGTAGGCCTCCAGCATGGGGTCCTCGGCGCCGCCGTTGAACTCCATCTGGAAGTAGTGGTCCATGACGGACAGCCAGCTGACCCCGGCCGCCTCGGCGGCGGCGCCCGCGGCGGCGAGTTCGGCGCCGAGTGCGTGCGCTCCGCCGCTGTTGTCGAACCGGTTGATGTGTACGCCCACCCGCATGCCCGTCTCCGTCCGCGCGGCCCGTCTGTGTCACCGTCTTCGGTGACGCTAGATCTTCGAGCGCTCTCGAAGTCAAGCACCGGCGGCGAGTTGGTCCCCGAGCGTGCTGCGCCGGTACAGCACGCGGCGCCCGTCGCGGGCCCGTGTGACGAGCCCGGTCGCGTGCAGCACCTTCAGGTGCTGGGAGACGGCGCTGGGTGTCACGCCGAGCAGACGGGCGATCTCTACGGTGGGCAGGGGTTCGGCGAGCAGCCGCAAGACCGTGGTCCGGGGCGCGCCGAGCAGCGCGGACAGCGCCGAGGAATCGGGGTCGGGGGCGGGTTCCCACAAGGTGGCGGCGCCCCGGCTCGGGTAGGCCAGCATCGGGGATTCGTCGGCGCCGAGCGGCGGCGCGGGCTTGTGCGCGAACAGGGACGGCACCAGGCGCAGTCCGCGCCCTGCCGCGTCCACCCGGTGGCGGCCGATCATCCGGTCGATGCGCAGTTCCCCGTCCTGCCAGCGCACATTGCGGTGCAGGTCGGAGAAGAGGAACTGGGCCCCGCCCGTGGCCAGTTGCCGGGCCCGGTGGGTGATGTCGGCCTCCAGCACGAGCCGCATCCGAGGCCAGTCCGGCAGCAGCGCCAACTCCCAGTAACGGAGCAGGAGTTCACACACCTCCTCCAGCAACTCCGCGACGGGCGCCGCACCGGGTGCGGCGATCTGCCGCAGCGCCTGGGGCAGAGGGTGCGGTGCGTGCGCCGCGTACAGATCGCGTCGTACGACGTCGTCGGGCGTGGCGCGTACGACGGCCAACTGATCGTCGATGGTGGGCGCGAAGGTCCTCGGGCGGGGCGTGAGGAAGTCGGGCAGGGCCAGACTCTCGCCGACCAGCGCCGTCAGCAGCCGGGCGTCGGCAGGGGCGAGGCGGGCGAGGACGGAGCGGCGCCAGGGGACGTGCAGCGGGAAGAGGGCCGGCGCGCGGAGGGCTCGTAGGCTGCCCATGACCTCGCGCAACGGCGAGATCGCGAACCGGGTGTCCGCCAGGTCCTCGACGTCGAGCAGGAAGCTGATCATTAAGCCTCCGGCTACATCCTTTGGCAACCGCCCGTCACTGCCGTGGACTTCGGCACATGACGGATCACAACTCCCGGCAGCCTACCGCCGGGCACCGGCTGATTCTGCTGCTGTCCCTGACCTGCGGGGTCGCCGTGGGCAACGTCTACTTCCCGCAGGCGATCAGCCCGTTGGTGGCCACCGGCCTCGGCGTCTCCCCCGGTGCGGCCGCCTCGGTGGTGACCGCGACGCAGTTCGGGTACGCGGCGGGGATCTTCCTGCTCGTCCCGCTCGGCGACCGGCTGGCCCCGCGGCGGCTGATCGTCACACTGCTGACGCTGACCGGAGTGGGCCTGCTCGCCGCGAGCAGCGTGCGGACGCTGCTGCCGCTCGCCGCCGCGAGTGTCCTGGTCGGTGTGACGACGGTGATCGCCCCGCTCGCCGGCCCGCTCGCGGCCGGTCTGGTGCCCGCCCAGCGCCGCGGAGTGGTCGGCGGCACCCTGCTGAGCGGATCCATCGCCGGCATGCTGCTCTCGCGCACCTTCGGCGGCGCCCTCGGCGACTGGCTGGGCTGGCGGGCCCCGTACGCCCTGTCCGCGGCGCTGTCCCTGACGGTCGCCGCCCTCCTGTCCCGCGCCCTGCCCGCCACTGCCCCGCCCGCCACGCACCGCTACCCGGCCCTGCTCGCCGAGCCGCTGCGCCTGCTGCGCACCGAACCCGAGCTGCGCCGCTCCAGCCTCTACCAGGCCGCGGTGTTCGCCGGATTCTCCGCCGTGTGGACCGGCGTGGCCCTGCTGCTGACGGGCCCGGTGTACGGCCTGAGTGCGCGGTCGGCCGGGCTGCTCGCGCTGGTCAACGCGGCGACCATGCTGTGCACCCCGGTGGCGGGACGGATCGTGGACCGGCGGGGACCGGATGCGGTGAACCTCGTCTGCTTCGCGGTGGTCGGCGTCTCGGCGCCGGTCCTGGCCTTCGGCGGGCTCGGCGGGGCGGGCGGCATGGCCGCGCTGGTGGTCGGCACGCTGCTGCTCGACGTCGGGATGCAGTCCGGGATGGTCGCCAACCAGGTGCGGATCTACGGCCTCGGCGCGGGCGTCCGCAGTCGGCTCACCACCGCGTACATGACCTGCGCCTACCTCGGCGGCACGGCCGGCTCCTGGCTGGGCGCCCGCGCCTACGCCCGTTTCGGCTGGTCAGGGGTATGCACGGTGGTCGCCGCGCTGACCGCGGTGGCGCTCGCCCGGCACCTGGCGGCAGGGCGAGTTCACAGGCAAGACCAAGTTCGTTCAAAGCGAGGACCACTTCCGGTCACGTCTGGAAGGGTGACCGGATGCAGACCCTCTACCGACGACTGCTCAAGCTGATGCCCCGACTGGGCGTGCAGGTGACCGACCTCGGACCGGGTGACGCGGTGGTCTCCCGGCGCGGCGGACGGGCCCGCACCCCGCTCGGGCCGGGCGCCGACCTGCTCACCAGAGACGACGGCCGGTACGCGGTGACCGGCGCCGGCAAGGACACCTGGGTGGTGGCGCGGACCAAGGCCCCGGGCCGGTGGCAGAGCGTCCCACTCGGCGACAGCGGCGCACGGCTGCTGCTCGACGAGCAGGCCGGAGAGGACGAGCGCAGGGTGCAGCTGGCGGCCGCCGAGTACCTGTGCACGCAGCACGTCGCCGCGATGCTCGGCTTCTACGGCGTGAACTGCGTCTTCGACGTCGGGGCGAACGCCGGGCAGTACGCCAGGAGGCTGCGCCGCTTCGGCTACACCGGCCGGATCGTGTCCTTCGAGCCCACCGCGGACGCCTTCGAGCGGCTGTCGAAGGCCGCCGCGGAGGATCCCGAGTGGCAGGTGCACCACCTCGGCCTGGGCCGCGAGAACACGGTCAGCTCCATCCACACGGGCTGGAACACGATGAACTCCCTGCTGCCGCCCAGCGAGTACGGCCGCGGCCGCTACCAGCGGTTCACCAAGACCCGCACCGAGGAGATCCGCATCCGCCGCCTGGACGACCTGGTGGACGAGGCGCTCGACGGCATCGACGAGCCGCGCCCGTTCCTGAAGATGGACACCCAGGGCTACGACCTCGAGGTCTTCGCCGGCGCCGGGGACCGCATCGGTGACTTCGTGGGCCTGCAGTCCGAGGTCGCCGTACTGCGGCTGTACGAGGGCAGCCCGAAGATGGGCGAGGCCGTGGCGACGTACGAGGACAGCGGCTTCGAGATCACCGGCATGTACCCGGTGACGCGCGAGGCGGCCACCGGGCGGGTGGTCGAGTTCGACTGCGTGATGATGCGCGCGAAGGCCGCCCCCCAGACGGACTGAGCCGTTCTCCGGTACGTTCGTGTCGCCGGGAGGTCGGGGCGTCTGGGGGTCGCGTGCTGAACACACTGGTGACGACTGCGGCCGGGGCTCTTTCCGCCACGGTGGGCGTTTTGGTCGGCGGTCTCGTCACCCGTCGCGCCCAGGGCCGCCAGTAGCTGCGTGACCAGCAACTTACCGCCTATCAGGAGCTGTTCGGCCACTACGCCAGGTTCACGATGGAACTCAGGCGAGCGCACGCCGACCGGCGCGGCTGGGACTACGACTGGGGCGAGTGGAACGCGGCCTTGATGCGCGTGAGCCTGATCGCCTCTCGGGAGGTCGCCACCGAGATCGATGCGTTCGGCCGCGCCATCAACGCGTTCCTTGGCTCGGTGGCGCGAGGACGCGACCCACGGACGGATCCGGTGAGTCCGGAGGAGTTCGAGCAGGCCAGACAGGCGCCTGCCGAGGCGCAGGTCAGGCTGGTCAACGCCATACGAAGGTCACTCAACAATGATCAAAAAGGGCTGACCTTCGGAATCGGCGGGTAGACGGCACCCCGAACGTGATCAGGTTGCTGTCGACCGGCCGAGCCCGCGCTACACGGTGCCGGAGGCCTCGGCCGCCCCCTGCTTCACCTGGTCCTCCTGCGCCTCCTGCTTCTTCGAGGCCCGCAGGCTGGTGATCGTCGTGATCGTCAGGACGAGCACGATGAAGCCGAGGGAGACCGGGATGGAGATCTCCGGGACGTGCACCCCGGACTCGTGCAGTGCGTGCAGCACCAGCTTGACGCCGATGAAGCCCAGGATGATCGACAGGCCGTAGCTGAGGTGGACCAGCTTCTTGAGCAGTCCGCCGATGAGGAAGTACAGCTGGCGAAGACCCATCAGGGCGAAGGCGTTCGCGGTGAACACGATGTACGGGTCCTGGGTCAGCCCGTAGATGGCGGGGATCGAGTCGAGCGCGAACAGCACGTCGGTGGAGCCGATCGCCAGCATCACGACCAGCATCGGCGTCATCACGCGCTTGCCGTTCTGCTCGATCCACAGCTTGGTGCCGTGGTAGCGGTCGGCCACACCGAAACGCTTCTCCACTGCCCTGAGCAGCTTGTTCTCCTGGTACTCCTCCTCGTGCTCCTCCTTGCGGGCGTCCTGGATCAGCTTCCAGGCGGTCCAGATCAGGAAGGCGCCGAAGAGATAGAACACCCAGGAGAAGGCGGAGATGATCGCCGCGCCCGCGGCGATGAACACGGCCCGCAGCACCAAGGCCACCAGGACGCCGACCATCAGCACCCGCTGCTGGTACTGCGTCGGCACCGCGAACTTCCCCATGATCAGGACGAACACGAAGAGGTTGTCGACGCTCAGCGACTTCTCCGTGATGTACCCGGCGAAGAACTCACCGGTGGGCTTGGCACCGCCGAAGACCAGCAGTCCGACACCGAAGACGCAAGCCAGGACGACCCAGACGATCGTCCAGATGCCGGCTTCCTTGACCGACACGTCGTGCGGCTTGCGGCCGATGAAGAGGTCGACGGCTACGAGCGCGCACAGGACGGCGACTGTCAGCAGCCAGACGGTGAGGGATACGTTCACGGGTGGTGCTCCTGGTGCGAGTGGGGGTTTCGAAAGCGTCGTCATGGAAAGCGATCTCTGCCACCCCGCACAGGTGAACAAAAGGTCATGAGCTGGTATGGAGCGGCTACCCGCCGTTCGGCGGGCAGGTTCCGCCGGACGGCGGCGGTCCCGGCGGCGGCCGATGCGGCGACCATGGCGGACAAGAGCCGCCGCGCCCCGCGTCAGGAGAGACCATGACCTACGTTCCGCCGCCGTTCGACCCCGAGCTCGCCGCCGCCCTGGAGCTGATCAAGGAGGTGGTGCGCCCCGGCCTCACCCTCGACGAGATCGACCTGGTGCGTCAGGGGCCGGGTATCGAGCTGCTGGCCCAGCTCGACCTGACCGTGGGCGGGTTCTTCGAGGTCGAGGATCGTACGGTGCCCGGGCCCGAGGGCGAGCCCGACATCTCGCTGCTGATCTGCCGCCCCGCCGCCCCGTCCGATTCCGGTCCCCGGCCCGTCATCTACCACGTCCACGGCGGTGGCATGATCATCGGGAACAACCGGGTCGGCGTGGACGTGCCGCTGGCGTGGGCGAAGGAGCTGGACGCGGTCGTGGTGTCGGTGGAGTACCGGCTGGCCCCGGAGGATCCGTATCCGGCGCAGATCGAGGACGCGTACGCCGGCCTGGTGTGGACGGCGGAGCACGCGGCGGAGCTCGGCGCGGACCCGGAGCGGATCGTCGTCGCGGGCGCCAGCGCCGGCGGCGGGCTGAGCGCGGCACTGGCCCTGCTCACCCGGGACCGCAAGGGCCCGCAGCTCGTCGGCCAGGTGCTGATGTGCCCGATGCTGGACGACCGCAACGACACCCCGTCCTCCCACCAGATGGCGGGCCTGGGTGTCTGGGACCGTACGGCCAACGAGACCGGCTGGACGGCGATGCTCGGCGCCTCGCGCGGCGGCCCGGACGTCTCCCCCTACGCCGCACCGGCCCGCGCCGAGGACCTGACCGGCCTGCCCCCGGCCTTCCTCGACGTCGGCTCCGCGGAGACCTTCCGCGACGAGGTCGTCGCCTACGCCTCCCGGATCTGGCAGGCCGGCGGCGTGGCCGAACTGCACGTCTGGCCGGGCGGCTTCCACGGCTTCGACGGCTTCGCCCCGCAGGCGGCACTGTCGCAGGCGGCCCGGACGGCACACTTGGCGTGGCTGCGCAGGCTCATCGGCGGGTGAGGTACGCGCTGTACGGACCGGGCCCCGATCCTCGTCCGGGATCGGGGTCGCCGCGTCCGAGGCGGTGCACCGCCCGGCGCATGCCACGGGTGAGTCCGCACCATCCGCGACGGCCGCCACCTGGTGTGAGCCGGAACGAACCGGTCGGGCGGGGCTCCCCTTCCCGGGACCCGTACCGCACCATGTGCGTATGAAAGAGCTGGCGGGACGACTGACCGCGCTGGATCCGGATGCCGGGGCCGCGGTGCAGGTCATCTCCTACTTCGACCGGCTGTCCGAGAGCAGGGCCGGGCTGGAGGCCCTGGTGCGCGGGGCGGCCGTGCTGGCCGGGTGTCCGGCGCGGCTGGTGGACACCGGCCGGCGCGTGCGGGTGCGGGTCGAGCCCGACGGTGCGCGCAAGGACACCGACACCCCGCCGGACGCGGACTGGCCGTGTGCCGCGCTGGAGCCCGGCGGCCTCCCGGCGCTGTGGCTGGAGCGTGCCGCGTCCGAGCCGAGCGTGGTCGACGCGGTGATCCTTGAGCGGGCCGCCGGTGCCATTCGGCTGGTCCTGGACCGCACCCGGGGCCGCGCCCCGGCCTCCCCCGCCGACGACCCGGCGTTGGTGGAGACGCTGCTGGACGCCACGGTGCCCGAACCGGCCCGGCTGCACGCGGCCCGCCGCCTCGGCGCCGACCCCGCGGACCCGGCCGTACGGATGCGGGCTCTGGCGCCGAGCGACGGCCGGCCCCGGATCATGGTGGCGCCCGCCGCGCAGGCCGAACTGCCCGCCGGGCGCCTGGGGGTGGGGCCCGCCATGGCGGTGCTCGACCTGCCCCGTTCCTGGGCCCAGGCCCGCACCGCCCTGCGATTCACGGCCGAGGGCACCGCGCAGGATCCCGGCCCGCGTGTGGTGTACGCCGACGAGCTCGGCGGTATCGCCCTGCTCGCCGACCTCGTCGTACCCGGCGCCGAGCCGCCGCCCGACGTCCGCGCCCTCGAAGCGGCGGCCGCGGCGGTGCCGGGGCTGCTGGCCACGCTGCACGCCGTGGCCCATACGGCGAGTCAGCGGGCGGCGGCCGCCGAGATCAACGTGCACCACTCCACGCTCCAGGACCGGCTGACCCAGGCCGAGCACCTGCTCGGCTGGCCGCTGCGCACTCCGCAGGGCCGACTGCGGCTCCAACTGGCGCTGACGATGCGGCACTTGGCGCGGGCCTAGGGTCTATCTGGCGGATCAGCCCGGCGTCAGCTGGCCCTGGCGGTCACCGGAACTCGTGCACGACCTGGATCTCGCCCACGATGTGGGCGTTGAACTCGTCGAGGTCCTCGGCCGGGACCCACAGCTCGAGGATGGTCTTCCCGCCCGCCTGCTGTACCGGGTAGCGGCTCAGGAACTCGGTGTCGACCTCGAAGCGGGTGACGTATCCGGCGCCGTCGTGCTTGACGTTCCAGTCCCGTGCGATCTTGACGGCGTAGTCCTCGTTGAGCACCGGTTGAAGTTCTCCCCTCCCTTCGCTTGCGCTCAGGAAGGGGATTCCTGTCTACCTTGCGGCGACGGGTTTGACGGTGTTACCCGCCCTGCGACCGCGCCTTCCGGCGGCCGGGACCTCCACGATGACGTGGCCGATCCGGTACAGGTGCAAGATGTTCCTCGCTGCGTTCCAGTCGGCGTTCGCCGTCCAGCCGCACTCGGGGTTCTTGCAGGCGAACAGTTCCTGGCTCTGTCGGCTGCCGGGAGTGGTGCAGCCGCAGGCTGAGCATCGCTGGGAGGTGTTCGGGGCGGGGACCTTGACGAGCCGGCCGCCGTAGCGGGCGGTCTTGTACGTCAGCATCGTCACGGTCCGCCCCCACGCCTCCTGGGCGATGGAGCGGTTGAGTCCGGCCTTCGCCCTGGCCCCGTTGCGCAGGAACCCGCCCTGCTGCTCGGGGTCGGGCTGGGGGGCGGGGCTCTTGGTCATGCCGAGGATGTTGAGCTGTTCGACCACCAGCACGCCGTAGGTGCGGGCGAGGTGGGTGGTGGTCTGGTGCTGCCAGTTGAGGGCTCGTCGCGTGGCTTTTGCTCGGAGCTGCTTGATCTGGTCGTAGGTGTGCTGCAACCGCTTGGAGGTCTTCTCCCCGCGTTTGCGGAACGTGTTGCGGTGCGCGGCCTGCCGCTCCAGCGTGAGGAGCTTGGCCTTCTCCTTCGCAGTCAGCCACT
>NZ_JBEYVO010000035.1:0-129726 GCF_040644055.1 Streptomyces sp. NPDC047043 | reverse complement strand
CGACCCGCTACGACAAGACCGCCGAGTCCTACCAAGCAGCCGTCACCCTCGCATCGCTGCTGATGTGGGCGTGACATTTGAAGACAACTCCTAGGGCCCCTGTGCGATCAGACCTTCACGCCCTTGGTGCGCAGGAAGGCGACCGGGTCGACGGCCGAGCCGTAGTTCGGGGTCGTGCGGATCTCGAAGTGCAGGTGCGGGCCGCTGGAGTTGCCGGTGTTGCCGGACCGCGCTATGTGCTGGCCGGTGGCGACGACCTGGCCGACCCTGACGTCGATCCGCGACAGGTGGGCGTACTGCGAGTAGGTGCCGTTGCCGTGCTTGATGACGATGGCGTTGCCGTACGCGGGTCCGTCGCCGGCGCCGTTGCCGCCAGCCTTGACGACCGTGCCGCCGTGCGCGGCGACGACGTTGGTGCCGCTCGGCACGGCGAAGTCCTGGCCGCTGTGGGTGGACTGCCACATGCCGCCGGCCTGGGCGAAGCTCGCGGAGAGCGTGTACTTCTTCACCGGGTGGGCCCAGGACGCGGCCTTCTTCGCAGCGGCGGCCTTCTTGGCGGCGGCAGCGGCCTTCTTGGCAGCGGCAGCCTTCTTCGCGGCGGCCGCGGCCTTCGCCTTGGCGGCAGCGGCGGTCTTGGCCGCCTTGGCCTGCGCGGCGGCCTGTGCCTGGACGGCGCTCGCCGCACTGGAGGCGGAGGTGGCATCGGCGGCGGCCGCGACCCCGGCCCCCAGCACGACCGACGCTCCGAGGCCGGCGGCCAGGACGGCAGCACGGGTGCGCAGCAGGGACGTACGGGAAGAACGGGGGGTGACACGCGAAGACATCGAAACCTCAGGGGATCGGGGACAGAAAAGCCACCCGGCGCACATGCGGTCGCCGGATGGGCCATCCCTTGGTAACCCCGACCCCCGCGGACCCCAAAACGTGTGATCTACGACGGAAACTAGTACTTCGGCGCAAAAATTCACGCCTCTTGACACAACACTGATTGACGGATGAACCACCTCACGACGGACCCACGACGGCGGAATCGGTCATGAGGTTCCAGGACAAAAGCACCTTTATCCGTATCCGCCAGGCCAACTACATGCCTTAGTAGAGGCCGAATCGCCTGTGCGGCATGTCACCGGCCGAGAAGATCGCCGGTCCCCGGAATGTGACGGGCACTACCCTGAGTTGGCTGTGTCGGCATGCGTTTCGGGGGGAACGCGCATGGACCCATCAGTTCGGCACCAAACTCGCGTCGAGCCTGCTCGGTCCCTTGGTGAAGAAGCTCTTCGTACGGGACGGCCTGGGCGCCGGCCTGGTCGACAAGCCCGTACGGCTCTCGGCGCTGGTGTCCTTCCGCGGGGAGTAGCGGACCCTCGGCAGGGGGAGCTGCGCAAGCTCGTCCGGGAACTGGTGGAGCGCGCGGCGCGCGAGACCCGGGAGGCGCCCCTGGAGCCGGGCGAGCTGGAGGCGGTCGCGGGGGCCCTGGAGCGGACGCTGTACGCCCTCGGGGATCTCGACCGCGACGACATGGAGGCTGTACGGCTCGGCTACGAGGCGCTGGCCGACCGGCTGTTCGCAGAGGCGGGCGGCGACGACCTGCTGCGGCTGCTCGCTGCGCACCCTCACCCGGGGCGGCGCACTGCTGCCCGTTCAGGGGCACTTTCTGAGCGCGGTGAGCTGCCCGCTCGCCGGTTCCCAGCCGCCGGGCTGGGCGGACCGGGTGCTGGCCGCCGGCCGCGGGATTCTGCTGGTCGACGGGAGTGACGAGGTGCCGGAGGCGGAGCGCGCCCGCACCCGGCGCTGGCTCTCCGACCTCCTCACGGCCTTTCCGGGCAACCTGTGGCTGGTGACGTCGCGCCCCTCCGCCGTACGCGACGAATGGCTGGGCAGCGAGGACTTCACCGAGCTCACCCTCTCCCCCATGAACCGCGAGAACGTCGCGGTCTTCGTCCGGCGCCGGTACGAGGCGGCCGACGCCTCCCAGCGATGTGCGAGGCGCTGCTCGGCGCCCTGCGCACCGAGCAGGACCTGGGACGGATGGCGACCAACCCACTCATGTGCGCCCTGATCCGCGCCCTGCACCGCGAACGCCGGGGCTTTCTGCCACGCGGCCGCAAGGCGCTGTACGACGCGGCGCTGTCCATGCTGCTGGAACGCCGGGACCGCGAACGCGACCTGGCGGTCGAACTGGACGAGGAGTCCCAGATCGAGTTGCTGCAGCGGATCGCCTACTGGCTGATCCGCAACGGCCGGGCCGAGATGGAGCGCGCCGACGGCACTCCGGGACAACGACTCACTGGACGACCTGTCGTTCCTCGGTCGCTTCGAGGACCTGCGGACCGTCGTCCTCGACCGCTGCACCGCGCTCACCCCGATCGAGCCTCTGGCTCAGCTCCCCCTGGAGCAGCTGTACCTGCTCGAACTCCCGCGGCTGAAGGACGTGAGCCCGCTTTCCGCGCTCACCCGGCTCACTCGTCTCACTCTGCGCACCGGGACGAAATGGCAGGGCCTAGAGGTCCTGCCGCGCAAGGCCCCCTTGGAGGGCCTGTTTCTTCCCCGGACGCACGCGGTCTCTCGTCCCTGTCTCGCTTCCCGTCGCTGGCCCAACTCGGGCTGAACCCGAACACCCCGCCGACGCACGAGGACTCGCAGGTTCTGGGGACTCTCGAACCTGTCGAACCTGACCTTGAACCCGGCCGAGCTCACCTCCCTTGCGTCTCATGGCCTGGCCCTTGGGAAGGTGGAAATGGTGGCGCTGCTGCCCGTCCACGCCGGCACGGACGTCCGACCCACCGTGGCGGTCTTGCCCGCGATGACCTTTCTGCAGGTGTTCAACGCCGACGAGGTCGACGTGGCCCCGCTGGCCACCCACCCCAGCCTGCGTCACGTCTCCACTCCACCCACTTGCCGCTTCCTCAACGCCGACAAGCTCCCCCGACTCCGTACAACTCGGCCCGTGAGCCCCTGCAATGTGACGCACATCTCTGGCCACTTACCCCCCAGTAACCCTACGGTTCCCCTCGCGCCACCCTCGCCCACGAGCATGCACCGGACAACGGCATACGGACGTGAGAGGACCCCCCACCATGACAAGCCGACGCCCCTGGGCGCGCCGCACCGCCGTCACCGCCATCGCCACCTCGGCCCTGGTGGCACTGGCCGCCCCCGCCAACGCGGCGACGACCTCCTCGGACGTCGACTACGCGACCTGGCAGAAGGACTGCCAGACGGTGATGGACCAGGCCCTGCCCTACCTGAAGCAGCGCATCGCGGCCGCCAAGTCCGGCGAGAAGCAGGCGATCGTCTTCGACATCGACAACACCACCCTGGAGACCGACTTCGGCTTCAGCTACCCGCAGCCGGCCAACAAGCCGGTCCTGAACGTCGCCGAGTACGCCCAGGAGCACGGCGTTTCGCTGTTCTTCGTGACGGCGCGCCCGGGGATCATCTACTGGCCGACCGAGTACAACCTCGAGCACGACGGCTACGACGTCTCCGGCCTCTACGTCCGCGGTCTGTCCGACCTCTTCAAGGACGTCGCCACCTACAAGACCGCCCAGCGCGTCGACATCGAGAACAAGGGCTACACGATCATCGCGAACATCGGCAACAGCGCCACCGACCTGTCGGGCGGCCACGCCGAGAAGACGTTCAAACTGCCGGACTACGACGGCCAGTTGTCGTAAGCACGGTCACCGCAGGACGTCCGAATCTCCCCCGTCGACATCTCCCGCATCCTCCGCGGGCAGATGGCAACAGCACGTAAAATCTGTGCAGTTGGTCACAGCGCGCACTCGACGGGGGACGATGTTATGGGCGCCGATTCACAACACAGCGATGCCGACGAATCCGGCGGCCACGTCCTGGCGGGAATCGAGCTCGCCGACGCGGTCGCCGCCGTCCGCGACCAGCTCGTCGAGGCGGCGGTGCGCGGCTCGGGCCGGCCGGTCTCCTTCGAAGTCGGCGACATCAGCATGGAGTTCACGCTCGAGCTGCGCCGGGAGATCAAGGGCGGCGGCAAGGTCAGGGCGTGGGTCGTGGAGGCCGGCGCCGACGCCTCGCACAGCACGGGACGTACGCACCGGGTGTCCTTCACGCTCTCCCCGCGCGACGCCCGTACGAACGCCGCCTGGCGGGTCGGCAACGACCACCCGGGCAGCACGACGGGATTCGGCCAGGACGCCCCGGTCCCCCGGCCCGCGCAACCCGGCCGATGACACGCGCCGACAGCCTCGCGGGCCGCGCGGTGGTGGTGCTCGGCGAGCGGCAGGGCAGCGGTGTCGCGCTCAACGGCCGACTCGTGCTGACCTGCGCCCATGTCGTGGGCTCGGCCGAGGCTCCGGAGGTCGCCCATCCGCGGCGGGCCGGCCGGGTCACCGCCGAGGTCATCTGGTCCGACCCGGGCCAGGACGTGGCCCTGCTGGTCACCGCCGAGGAACTGCCCTGCGCCGCACATGTACGGGTCGGCCATCTCGCCACGGAACAGCCGCTGCCCGACTGCGAGATCGTCGGCTACCCGGCCGTCCAGCGCGAGGCGGGGCTGCGGCTTGCCACCGACCAGTTCACCGGCCGGGTGCTGCCCGCCGCGGCCTCCCCGCGCTCCGTGCTGACCTTCTCCTTCGACGGCACACCCGCGACCGAGGCGCCCGACGGCCCGAGCCCGCTGGCCGGCCTGTCCGGCGCCCCGGTCTTCGCCGGGGACGTCCTGCTCGGCATCGTCACCTCAATTCCACGCGGCCGGGGCCACCTGCGCGCCGAGGGCGTACCGATCAGCGACCTGACGGAGTTGCCGTACGACCTCCCCGAGACCGAACGCATCACCGTGCACCACCCGAGGGACCGCGGCTACGAACGCGACTATGCGCGCGCCGTCGGCATCGCCTTCCGCCGGATGAAGATCTTCGGGCTCGACGACCTCAACCGCCGGCAGTCCGAATGGGACCTCAACACCGCCTACTTGAGTCTGGAGGCCGCGCCGCGCATCTCCGAGGCCGACGCGCGCAACCTGGACACGGCGACCACCCGTCAGCCCTCCCTCGCCCTCGCCGGCCGCACCCCGCAGCGCGTCGACACCCTACTGTCCACGCGCCCCCGCGTCCTGTTGCGCGGCGACGCGGGCGCCGGCAAGACCACGCTGGTGTGGTGGCTGGCGATGCATGCGGCAGCCGGCACCCACGGCCCCGCCCTGTCCGGGCTCAACGGCCTGGTGCCGTTCATCGTCCCGCTGCGCACCCTGCGCGCACGGGACAGCTGCTTCCCGACCCCCGCCCAACTACCGGGCGCCGCACGCCTGGTGGTCGACGAGCCGCCCAACGGCTGGGCGGGCCGGGTCCTGGAGGCGGGGCGCGCCCTGCTGCTCGTGGACGGCCTGGACGAGGTCCCGCAGGCCGACCGGGAGGAGGCCCACCGCTGGCTGACGGCCCTGCTCGCCCGCTATCCGCGCACCCACTGCGTGGCGACAGTACGCCCTCTCGCCGTCGAGCCCGACTGGCTGGAGGCGGAGCGCTTCGAGGAACTGCGGCTGCTGCCGATGCGGGACGACGACATCCAGACGTTCGTCGCCGCCTGGCACCGCGCCGCCCGCCTCGAGGACGACGACCACGCACTGCTCACGGAATTGGAGCAGGACCTCTCCCAGCAGTTCCGGCACAACCCCACCCTCAGCGACCTCGCCCGCACCCCGCTGCTGTGCGCGGTGATCTGTGCCCTGCACCGCAGGCACCAGGGCTTCCTGCCCGAGACCCGGTTCCGGCTCTACCAGTCGGCCCTGGAGATGCTCCTCGGCCACCGCGACACCCGACGCCGGGTGGACTCCCCCGACGGCATCGGCATGACCGTCGAGGAACACCACCAGATCCTGCAGCGCATCGCGGTCTGGCTGGTGCGCCAGGGTCAGTCCGAGTTCAGCCGCGAGGACGCCCGCCCGCTGCTGAAGTCGGCGCTGGACGGCATGGAACGGGTCCGCCGCCAGGGCTCCCCCGAGGCCATCCTCACGCATCTGCTCAACCGCTCGGGAGTGCTGCAGGAACGGGGCGACGGCTCCTACCAGTTCATCCACCGCACCTTCCAGGACTTCCTCGCCGCGAAGGAACTCGTGGAGGGCAACTCGCTGGGCGAGCTCATCCGCAACTCCCACGACGAGGTCTGGCAGGACGTCGTCCTGCTGGCGGCCGGCCACTGCCGCCGGGAGATCGAGGACCTGCTGACGGGTCTGCTCACGAAGGCGGACGCGCCGGGCACACCGGATGCGTTACGGGTGCAGCTGCACGTCCTCACGGCGCTGTGCGCGCAGCATGCGGCCTGGCTGAAGGCCGAGTTGCTGGACCGGGTGCGCGAGCGGATCGCACAGCTCGTGGCCTCGCTCGAGCCGACCGAGGTGCCGCAGGCGGCGCGCCTCGGTCCGTATGTACTGGACTTCCTGCCGGACCCGGCGGACCTGGACCCGGACCGGGCCCGGACCGTGGCGGAACTCGTAGGAAGGATCGGCGGACCCGAGGCGATTCCGTACGCGAGCCGGCTCGTCGCGGCTCCTGGTTCGCACGGCAACTCGGTGCTCACCCGGCTCGCGCAGTCCTGGAGCAACTTCCCGGCCGCCGCCTACGCCCGCGAGGTGCTCGGCCTGATGCCGGCCGTCCTGCCCCTTCCCGTGTCCACCCGCGAACAGCTGGATCTGCTCCACGAGTTGGCGGCGGGCCGCAACATCGCGCTCAGCGGCGCCTTCACCTCCGCCGAACTGGCCTCGGCCCGGCTGCCCAGGCTCAGCACCCTGCGCCTGGAGCGGCTCCCCGCCCTCGAGAACCTGGACTTCCTGCGCACCCACGGACGGCAACTGCGCTACCTCAGCGTCACCACGAACGCCTCGGCCCTGAAGGACATCTCGGCGGTGTCCGAACTGCCCGCCCTCACCGACCTGTCCCTGCGGGTCCTCCTGCAGTCCGAGGCCCTCAGGCACCTCGCGGACACCGCCGCGCTCACCTCCCTGACGCTGGCCACGCCCTATCTCACCTCGGTGGGCTCGCTGCCCGTCCATCCCCGGGTGACCCGGCTCGCGCTGCCCGTGCAGCGGCTGGTGGACACCCGCGGCCTCGAAGCGTGGGAGTCGCTGACCTCCATCGTCCTGCCGCAACCGCTCGATCCACCGGGCTTCTGGCGGTTCGTCCGCGACTCCGGCCAGATCTCCTTCGTCGATACGACGCTGGAGTCGATGTCGGACCTGCGGCACGCCGGCGCCATGCCCGGCGTACGGAGGCTGCGTCTGCGGCAGCTGACGGACTTCAAGGGCACTCAAGAGCTGGGGACGGTCTTCCCGTCGCTCGGCGAACTCACCCTGGATGTGTCACCGCAGCTCGGGTTCAACCAGACCGCGCTGCATGCCGGCCGTCTGATCACCGCCCGGCCCGGTCTGAAGGTCACGTTCGTGGAGCCGGCCGGCGGCACCTCCGTCTCCTACCGCTGACACGCCGAAGGGGCCGGCGCCGCACAGGCACCGGCCCCTTCGGGCTCGAGGCTTACGCCTCCTTGCTCAGGTTCGGACCGGCGCCGCCGGCCGCCTGCTCGATCGGCGGGACGTCGGGCAGGGCCGACTTCTCCTCGCCGCGGAAGGTGAAGGTCTGGGTCTCGCCCTCGCCCTCGGTGTCCACGACCACGATGTGACCGGGGCGCAGCTCGCCGAAGAGGATCTTCTCCGACAGCGTGTCCTCGATCTCGCGCTGGATGGTGCGACGCAGCGGACGCGCACCCAGCACCGGGTCGTAACCCTTCTTGGACAGCAGCTCCTTGGCGGACTGGGAGAGCTCGATGCCCATGTCCCGGTCCTTCAGGCGCTCGTCCACCTTGCCGACCATCAGGTCGACGATGGCGAGGATGTCCGACTGCGTCAGCTGCGGGAAGACGACCACGTCGTCCACGCGGTTGAGGAACTCGGGGCGGAAGTGCTGCTTGAGCTCGTCCGAGACCTTGTTCTTCATGCGCTCGTAGTTGGACTTGGTGTCACCCGCGGCGGCGAAGCCGAGGTTGAAGCCCTTGGAGATGTCCCGGGTGCCGAGGTTGGTCGTCATGATGATGACCGTGTTCTTGAAGTCCACGACCCGGCCCTGGGAGTCGGTCAGGCGACCGTCCTCCAGGATCTGCAGAAGGCTGTTGAAGATGTCCGGGTGAGCCTTTTCGACCTCGTCGAAGAGGACCACCGAGAACGGCTTGCGGCGGACCTTCTCGGTCAGCTGGCCGCCCTCTTCGTAGCCCACGTAGCCGGGGGGCGAACCGAACAGACGCGAGACCGTGTGCTTCTCGCTGAACTCCGACATGTCGAGGGAGATCAGCGCGTCCTCGTCACCGAAGAGGAACTCGGCGAGCGCCTTGGAGAGTTCGGTCTTACCGACACCGGACGGGCCGGCGAAGATGAACGAACCACCGGGACGCTTCGGGTCCTTGAGGCCCGCGCGCGTACGACGGATCGCCTTCGACAGCGCCTTGACGGCGTCGACCTGGCCGATGACCCGCTTGTGGAGCTCGTCCTCCATGCGCAGCAGGCGGCTCGACTCCTCCTCGGTCAGCTTGAAGACCGGGATGCCGGTGGCGGTCGCGAGGACCTCGGCGATCAGCTCGCCGTCGACCTCGGCGACGACGTCCATGTCGCCGGCCTTCCACTCCTTCTCCCGCTTGGCCTTGGCGGCCAGGAGCTGCTTCTCCTTGTCGCGGAGGGAGGCGGCCTTCTCGAAGTCCTGCGAGTCGATCGCGGACTCCTTGTCGCGGCGGACGCCGGCGATCTTCTCGTCGAACTCGCGCAGGTCCGGCGGCGCGGTCATCCGGCGGATGCGCATCCGGGAACCGGCCTCGTCGATCAGGTCGATCGCCTTGTCCGGCAGGAAGCGGTCCGAGATGTACCGGTCGGCCAGGGTGGCGGCCTGGACCAGCGCCTCGTCCGTGATGGAGACGCGGTGGTGGGCCTCGTACCGGTCGCGCAGACCCTTGAGGATCTCGATCGTGTGCGGCAGGGACGGCTCGGCGACCTGGATGGGCTGGAAGCGGCGCTCGAGGGCCGCGTCCTTCTCCAGGTGCTTGCGGTACTCGTCCAGCGTGGTCGCACCGATGGTCTGCAGCTCACCACGGGCCAGCATCGGCTTCAGGATGGAAGCGGCGTCGATGGCGCCCTCGGCGGCACCCGCACCGACCAGCGTGTGCAGCTCGTCGATGAACAGGATGATGTCGCCGCGGGTGCGGATCTCCTTGAGGACCTTCTTCAGGCGCTCCTCGAAGTCACCGCGGTAGCGGGAGCCGGCAACCAGCGCGCCGAGGTCCAGGGTGTAGAGGTGCTTGTCCTTGAGGGTCTCGGGCACCTCGCCCTTGACGATGGCCTGGGCGAGGCCCTCGACGACGGCGGTCTTGCCGACGCCGGGCTCACCGATCAGCACCGGGTTGTTCTTGGTACGGCGGGACAGCACCTGCATGACCCGCTCGATCTCCTTCTCGCGCCCGATGACCGGGTCGAGCTTGGACTCACGAGCGGCCTGGGTGAGGTTCCGGCCGAACTGGTCGAGGACCAGGGACGTCGAGGGGGTGCCCTCGGCAGGCCCGCCGCTGGCGCCGGCGGTCTCCTTGCCCTGGTAACCGGAGAGCAGCTGGATGACCTGCTGCCGCACCCGGTTGAGATCTGCGCCCAGCTTGACCAGGACCTGGGCGGCGACGCCCTCGCCCTCACGGATCAGGCCGAGCAGGATGTGCTCCGTGCCGATGTAGTTGTGGCCCAGCTGAAGGGCCTCGCGGAGCGACAGCTCCAGGACCTTCTTGGCACGGGGGGTGAAGGGGATGTGCCCGGACGGGGCCTGCTGGCCCTGGCCGATGATCTCCTCCACCTGCTGGCGGACCGCCTCGAGCGAAATCCCGAGGCTCTCAAGGGCCTTGGCGGCGACACCCTCACCCTCGTGGATCAGGCCCAGGAGGATGTGCTCGGTGCCGATGTAGTTGTGGTTGAGCATCCGGGCTTCTTCCTGAGCCAGGACGACAACCCGCCGCGCGCGGTCGGTGAACCTCTCGAACATCGTTAATCGCTCCTCAGAGCGGTCAGGCAGTGGGGGGAACTTCCCCTCCCTGTCCTTCCGCAGCTTAGTCCCGCAAGCGGGGACCGCTCATTCCAACTGCCGACACCGTCGATGGCCTCCTGACCCCGAACGCCGACATCTGCTCCAACCCGATGGTGCGAGACGATGTTCCCGCAGGCCAGGTGGTTACCCTCACCATCAGTACGCCGATGGCGAACGTGAGACGCCCTGCCCTGCGTGTCGCCCCCTCCCACTAGGGATGTCTTACCCGCCGGCACTGACAGTCCATGCCGCGCGCGCCCGTTCCCTCCGCTATGGGCGAACAACCTTGCGCCGCTCCGCACCCCCGCACGCCCCCTCTTCCAGCACTCTGCGCATACGCGAGAACACCCAGCGTAACTCGCAGGCCTTCCGGGCGGTTGCACTTGGCATGGTTGGCACCCTCCCCTCGGTCCCGCTCCCCCGCCGGCCGCTCGATACGAGCGATCAGGTCCGCCGGTGGTACGAGAACGAACTGGGCTGGGCGACAGTGCCCGCGCACGCGGAAGTCCCCGGTTCTCCGGTGCGGCTGCGGGTGGGCGAGCGCTTCGACGTCCTGGACGTGCCGGCCGAGGCGGGCCGGGCGGGACTGCGCCACCTCGCGCCGGACTCCCCGGTGGCCGTGCAGGGCGACCGGATGCGGCTGCTGGTGGCCGCGGGCGGCGCGGAGGATCTGCCGGGACTCCTGGACTGGCTGGAGTGGGGCGCGCTGGCCCTGGATCTGACGGCACTCGGCGAGGGCTGCGTCATGGACGCGCCGCTGCTCCCCGGGACGGAGCCGGGCGCCGCACAGGGGGCCGCCGTATGGCTGCGGCCCCCCGAGCCGGGGTGCGAGGTCGACGCCTCGCTGCCGACACTGTCGGCCCTGGGGGGCGGTGGGGGCGCCCCCGATCTCGTACGACTCGTGGACACGATGGCAACGCAGTGCCATCGGTTGCGGCTGCGGCGCGCATGCGCCCGTCCGCCCGCCTTCCCATAAGCCATTGATCAGGCATAGGCCTTCTCGTGGACCAGTGATCAGGCGTTGGCCTTCTCATAGGCCTCGCGAATGGACGCCGGAACGCGGCCTCGGTCGTTGACCTCGTAACCGTTCTCCTTGGCCCACGCGCGGATCTGCGCGGTGTCCTGGCTACCACCGGAAGCGGCTCGCGCCTTTCCACGCCCACCCGAAGCACGGCCTCCGGTGCGACGACCGCCCTTCACGTAAGGCTCGAGAAGGCCGCGGAGCTTGTCCGCATTGGCGGTCGTGAGATCGATCTCGTACGTCTTGCCGTCCAACGCGAACGTGACGGTCTCGTCCGCCTCGCCGCCGTCGATGTCATCGACAAGAAGGACCTGAACCTTCTGTGCCACCGGATTTCCTTTCATCCATAACTTGAGGGACCGGGGGCCTGCGGCGTCCGCCGTTTCGCCGTCCCCTGTTATATGCAGTACTGCAGTACGTCGGAAAGCAAACCGCTTTTCCGGGAAAAACACAAACCCTTCGGAGAGACCCACAGCGGAGCACAGAGTGGGGCCGACAGCCCGCCCCAGTCCGGAAACATGCGCGTTTCGGACATAGGGAACCGGGGCAGGGGCGGCGGAATACGCCGCGATGATCGGCGATCACAGATGCAGAAGCATCCGGCTGTTGCCCAAGGTGTTCGGTTTCACCCGTTCGAGACCGAGGAACTCTGCCACACCCTCGTCATAGGAACGCAGTAGCTCCGCGTAGACATCGGTGTCAACGGGTGTCTCACCGATCTCGACGAAGCCGTGCTTGCCGAAGAAGTCCACTTCGAAGGTCAGACAGAAAACTCGGCGAACACCGAGCCAGCGCGCGGTGTGCAGCAACTTCTCCAGCAACTGATGCCCGACGCCGGCTCCCTTCAGGCCGGGCTTCACTGCGAGAGTGCGGACTTCCGCCAGGTCTTCCCACATCACATGCAGGGCGCCGCAGCCGACGACCTCGGCGTTGTCGTCCCGTTCGGCGACCCAGAACTCCTGGATGTCCTCGTAAAGCGTCACCGTCGCTTTGTCGAGCAGGATGCGGCCACGGACGTACGTGTCAAGGAGTCGGCGCACAGCCGGGACATCGCTGGTACGGGCCCGCCGGACGGTGATGGCTTTAGCGCTGACTTCGGGGCCTTCGGGGCCTTCGGGACTCTCTGCTGACATGAGCGGACGCTATCGCCCGCCGTCCTCCTGTGCCGACCCGGGGTTCTCACCCGCGGTATCGCCACCGGTATCCGGGGCCGCTTCGGATGTTTCCGGGCCTTGGACGATGCGTACGGCGTCCCGCAGGGCCTGTCGCTGTTCGTCGCTCATCATCCCGAAGAACGCGACGAGAGCAGCTGCGGGGTTGTCACTCTGCGACCAGGCGTCGTTCATGAGAGCCGCCGCGTAGGCGGCCCTGGTGGAGACCGCCTCATATCGATAGGCCCGGCCTTCGGCCTCGCGGCGTACCCAGCCCTTCTGATGGAGATTGTCCAAAACGGTCATCACCGTGGTGTACGCGATGGACCGTTCCTGCTGAAGATCTTCCAGGACTTCTCGAACGGTCACCGGGCGGTTCCACTTCCACACCCGCGTCATGACCGCGTCTTCGAGTTCTCCCAATGGGCGAGGCACAGCTCAGCACAATAGTGGGAGAACTCCCCATTGGCGTGCCGGACGGGCACTTCAGTGACAAACATGAACAAAAAGGGCACACGACTCGAAAAGCGCGATCATGCGCGGGAGTCGTCCGCCGCTGCGGCCCCCATGGGGAACGGCCCCGGCGGGAGGGTCAGCCGTCGGTCTTCGCGGAGCCCTGCCGGGCGCCTTCTACGCGCGCGATGGCGGCGTCGACGACCGCGTCCTCCTTGGCCTTGTTGGCCCCGCCCTGGGTCTTCACGATCACCCTGATCACGCCGATGAAGAACACGGCCATGACGACCGGGGGCACGAGCGCGGAGACGTAGTCCATGCGTCCAGGGTAGCCACGGGGCGAACGGGTGGACGGGGCGGGGTTGGGGAGGTTCGCGCGGTTCGGGCCGTCTCAGCCCGCGGCGAGCTGCTGGGGCAGGTTCGCGCCGGCCGGCGGGGTCGGCTTGCGGCGCGGGAAGACCTCGCCGGGAGTGGGGATGGGGCGGCTCGGCTTCGGGGCGGCCGGGGCGGGAGCGGGCTTCGGGGCCGCCGGCTTCTCCGCGGGCTTCTTCTCGGGCTTCTTGGCGGGATCCCGGTCCGCCTCCCCCGTGGGGGCCGAGCCGGTGCCGCTCAGGCCGCCCGTGAGGCCGCCGGGGAGGGCCGTGAGGCGGGTGCGGCAGGCGGGGACGGTCGGGGCGGCCGGGCGGCCCGTTCCGCGCGCGAGACGGGCGCGTACGTCCTGCTCCGCGAGCACCTGGCAGCGGGCCAGCAGGGCGGCCGCGGCCGGGTTGCCGCTCAGGGCCCTCAGCGCGGCGAGATCGTCCGGGTCCGGGCGGCACCCTGCACCCAGCACCTCCCCGAGGAGCGTGAGATAGCCCGCCGCGGTGCCGGGCAGGGCGGCGCGATAACGGGCGAGGTCGGCCACCAGGAACGCCCGCAGCCGGGCACCCTCGCCCATCGCCTCGTCGAGGGACTCGGCGAGGCGTAGGCAGTCCTGGACGTCCTGGGCCGAGCCGGGGCTTGACTGAAGGGCGAGGGCGAGAGCGCGGCGGAGCACACGCAGCTCCTCCGCGCCGAACGCCATGCCGCCGCGGGATCCGTATGGCGTGGGCATGCGGCGACGATACGCGCTAATCAGACAAACTCGACATAGGGGGCGGGTGTGGCGCGGCCGAGCCACCCGGTTGGGCCGCGGGGCCCGGTCTCACATCCGCGACACGTTCCGCTCGTACACCAGCCGCAGCCCGACCAGCGTCAGCCACGGCTCGTGCTCGTCGATCACCGACGACTCCCCCAGGACCATCGGCGCCAGTCCGCCGGTCGCGATGACCGTCACGTCGTCCGGGTCCTCCGCCAGCTCCCGCGCCATCCTGCCGACGACCCCGTCGACCTGTCCGGCGAAGCCGTAGATGATCCCGGACTGCATCGCCTCGACCGTGTTCTTGCCGATCACGCTCCGGGGCCGGGCCACCTCGATCTTGCGCAGCTGTGCGCCCCGGACGCCGAGGGCCTCGACGGAGATCTCGATGCCGGGGGCGATGACGCCGCCGACGTACTCCCCGCGCGCGGAGACCGCGTCGAACGTAGTCGCCGTACCGAAGTCCACGACGATCGCCGGTCCCCCGTACAGCTCGACGGCCGCGACCGCGTTGATGATGCGGTCGGCGCCGACCTCCTTGGGGTTGTCGGTCAGGATCGGCACACCGGTCTTCACGCCTGGCTCCACGAGGACCGCGGGCACGTCGCCGTAGTAGCGCCGGGTCACCTCGCGCAGCTCGTGCAGCACGGAGGGGACGGTCGCGCAGATGGCGATGCCGTCGATGCCGTCGCCCAGTTCGTCACCGAGGAGCGGGTGCATGCCCATGAGGCCCTGCAGCAGCACGGCGAGCTCGTCCGCGGTGCGGCGCGCGTCGGTCGAGATGCGCCAGTGCTCGACGATGTCGTCCCCGTCGAACAGGCCCAGGACGGTGTGCGTGTTCCCTACGTCGATCGTCAGCAGCATGGCTCGTACCTACTCCGCCGCTCGCAGGTCGAGACCGATGTCCAGGATCGGCGAGGAATGCGTGAGGGCGCCCACGGCGAGGTAGTCCACGCCGGTGTCCGCGTACGCCTTCGCGTTCTCCAGGGTGAGCCGGCCCGAGGCCTCCAGGGCGGCGCGGCCGTGCACGAGGGCCACCGCCTCCTCGCACTCGCCGGGTGTGAAGTTGTCCAGGAGGATCAGGTCGGCGCCGGCGTCCACGACCTCGCGCAGCTGGTGCAGGGTGTCGACCTCGACCTCGATCGGCACCTCCGGGAAGGCCTCCCGTACGGCCTTGAAGGCCTGGGCGACACCGCCGGCGGCGACGACGTGGTTGTCCTTGACGAGCGCCGCGTCCGACAGCGACATGCGGTGGTTGACGCCGCCGCCGCAGCGCACCGCGTACTTCTCCAGCGAGCGCAGCCCCGGCGTCGTCTTGCGGGTGTCACGCACGCGTGCCTTCGTGCCCTCGAGAACGTCCGCCCACGCGCGCGTGGCGGTCGCGATGCCGGACAGGCGGCACAGGAGGTTGAGGGCGCTGCGTTCGGCGGTGAGCAGGTCACGGGTGCGCGTGGTGACCGACAGGAGCTTCTGCCCGGCCGCCACCCGCTCGCCGTCCTCGACGTGCCGCTCGACCTCGAACTCGTCCTCGCAGACCACCGAGATCACCGCTTCGGCGACCCTGAGGCCGGCCACGACGCCCGCCTCGCGCGCAGTGAAGTCGGCGGTGGCGACGGCCTCTTCGGGGATGGTCGCGACAGTGGTCACGTCCAACCCGTGGTCGAGGTCCTCCTGGATGGCGACATTGGCGATGTCCTCGACCTCCACGGGGTCGAGTCCCGCGTCGGCCAGGAGTTGTGCGAGCGCGGGGTCGAGCCCGCACTCCAGGTATTCGGCGTCGGCGTCGGCGCCGCACGCACAGCCGTCGCCGCAGCCGCCGTTCGACGCGAGGGGGAGGTCGGGGGTGCTCACTTCTGTCACTGCTCCTGGAGGGGCTGCCGGGTCGGGGGGAAGTCTGCGGTATCGGTGGTGTGTACGGCGAGCGTCCGGTCGGGATTCAGCCGTACGACGATGTGGCGGCGCCAGGTCGTGTCGTCGCGCTCGGCGTGGTCCTCGCGCCAGTGGCAGCCGCGGGTCTCCTCGCGCAGGCGGGCGGCGGCGACCAGGACGCGGGCCACGCACAGAAGGTTGGTGGCCTCCCAGGTGTCGACGCCGGGCTCGGAGGTCTTGCCGTTCTCGGCGAGGGCGTCGCGGGCGTCGGTGTGCAGCTGCTGGAGCTGTTCTGCGGCCTTCTCCAGGGAGTCCGCCGAGCGCAGGACGCCCGCGCCGTCGGTCATGATCCGCTGGATCGCGAAACGGGCCTCGGGGGCGAGCAGCGGGTGGGCCGGCGTCTCGGGGTGCTCGACCGGTTCGGGCACGCGCGCGTGGAGGCCGTTCGCCGCGTGGGTCGCCGCGATGTCGGCGACGATGCGCTCGGCGTAGACCAGGCCCTCCAGGAGGGAGTTGGAGGCGAGCCGGTTCGCGCCGTGCACGCCCGTGCAGGCGACCTCGCCGCACGCGTACAGGCCGGGGACGGTCGTACGGCCCTGGGAGTCCGTGCGCACGCCTCCGGAGGCGTAGTGGGCGGCCGGTGCTATCGGGATGGGCTCGGTGACCGGGTCGATGCCGTGGGCGCGGCAGGCGGCGAGGATCGTCGGGAAGCGGTGCTCCCACATGTCGGCGCCGAAGTGCCGGGCGTCGAGGAACATGTGCTCGGCGTCCTGCTCCTGCATGCGGCGCATGATGCCCTTGGCGACGATGTCCCGGGGCGCGAGCTCGGCCAGTTCGTGCTGTCCGACCATGAAGCGCACGCCGTCGGCGTCGACCAGGTGGGCGCCCTCGCCGCGTACGGCCTCGGAGACCAGGGGCTGCTGGCCCTCCGCGTCCGGGCCGAGGAACAGCACGGTCGGGTGGAACTGCACGAACTCGAGGTCGGAGACCTCCGCGCCCGCGCGCAGGGCGAGCGCCACGCCGTCGCCCGTCGACACCGACGGGTTGGTGGTCGCCGAGAAGACCTGGCCCATGCCGCCGGTGGCGAGGACCACCGCGGGGGCGTGCACGGCACCCACGCCGTCGTGCTGGCCCTCGCCCATGACGTGCAGCGAGACACCTGCCGTACGGCCGTCGGCGTCCGTCAGCAGGTCCAGCACGAGCGCGTTCTCGATCGTGCGCACCCCACGCGCGCGTGCCGCCTCGACCAGCGCCCGGGAGATCTCCGCTCCGGTCGCGTCTCCGCCGGCGTGCGCGATGCGGCGGCGGTGGTGGCCGCCCTCGCGGGTGAGGTCCAGGTCGCCCTCTTCGGACTCGTCGAAGTGGGCGCCGGTCGCGATGAGGCGGCGTACGGCGTCGGGCCCCTCGGTGACGAGGATCCGTACGGCGTCCTCGTCGCACAGGCCTGCGCCCGCCACCAGGGTGTCGTCCAGGTGCTGTTCGGGCGTGTCGCCCTCGCCGAGGGCCGCGGCGATGCCGCCCTGCGCCCAGCGGGTGGAGCCGTCGTCGAGGCGGGCCTTGGTGACGACGACCGTCTTCAGGCCGGCGGCCTCGCAGCGCAGCGCCGCGGTCAGGCCGGCGACGCCGGAGCCCACGACCACCACGTCCGCGGCGATGGACCACCCGGGGGCGGGTGCGTGCAGTCGTATGCCTGTGCTGGTCACGAGGCGGCTCCGAAGGTGAGAGGAAGGTTGTCGATCAGCCGGGTCGTCCCCACCCGGGCGGCGACGGCGAGGACGGCCCCGCCGGTGAAGTCGTCCTCGATCTCGCTGAAGTCGGACGGGTCGACGAGCGCGAGGTAGTCCAGCTCCAGCGGCGGCGACAGGCGCGCGGCCTCGTCCAGGACCAGCCGGGCGGCGGCGCGGACGGCCGACGGGGCACCCGGGAGTGCCTTTGCGACGGCGTGCGCGTCGGCGGCCGCACGGGACTCCCCTATGGCGCTGAGCGCTTCGGCACGCGCGTGCGTGGCGGGCACTTCGCGCGCCCTTGCGCGCAGCGCCTCCTGGGCGGCGTGCCGGTCGCGGCCTGCGAACAGCGCGTGCGAGAGGGAGAGCGCCGTGCGCCGCTCCTCGGGCGAGAGGTAGCGGTTGCGGCTGGAGAGCGCCAGGCCGTCCTCCTCGCGCACGGTGGGCACTCCGACGATCTCCACCCCGAAGTTCAGGTCCCGCACCATGCGGCGGATCAGCGCGAGCTGCTGGGCGTCCTTCTGGCCGTAGAGCGCGATGTCGGGGCGCGTCAGGTGCAGGAGCTTGGCGACGACGGTGAGCATGCCGTCGAAGTGGCCGGGGCGCGAGGCGCCCTCCAGGCGCTCCCCCATGGGGCCGGCGCTGATGCGGACCTGGGGTTCGCCGCCCGGGTAGACCTCGTCGGTGGAAGGCGCGAACACGGCGTCCGCGCCGGACTGTTCGGCGATCTTGATGTCCGCGTCCAGGGTGCGCGGGTAGCGGTCGAGGTCCTCGCCCTTGCCGAACTGCAGGGGGTTCACGAAGACGGTGACGACGACCTCGCCGTCCGGTCCGGCGATCTCACGCGCGGTGCGGATCAGCGTGGCGTGGCCCTCGTGCAGAGCGCCCATGGTCATCACCACGGCGCGGCGCCCGACACGCGTGCGTGCGTGCAGTTCGTCGGCGGTGCGCAGCAAGGCGGTGGTCATCGGGCGTCTCCCTCGGCGCCGTTGGTCCCGTCGGCGAGTACCCCGAGGAGGTCCTCGGCGAGCTCCGGCTTCAGCAGCCCGTGGGCGAGCGCCCGGTCGGCAGTGGCACGGGCCATCGCGAGATAGCCCGCGACGGTCTGCGGCGCGTGCCTGCGCAGCTCCGCCACGTGCGCGGCGACCGTGCCCGCGTCCCCGCGCGCGACGGGGCCGGTGAGGGCCGCGTCGCCGGAACGCAGGGCATTGTCGAGCGCCGCGCCGAGCAGCGGGCCGAGCATCCGGTCGGGCGCCTCGACGCCGGCCTCGCGCAACAGCTCCATGGACTGCGCGACCAGTGTCACCAGGTGGTTGGCGCCCAGCGCGAGCGCCGCGTGGTAGAGCGGGCGCCTCTCCTCGGCGATCCACTCCGGCTCGCCGCCCATCTCGATGACCAGCGCTTCGGCGGCCAGCCGCAGCTCCTCGGGCGCGGTGACCCCGAAGGAACAGCCCGCGAGGCGCTGGACGTCCACGGGGGTGCCCGTGAAGGTCATCGCCGGGTGCAGAGCCAGCGGCAGTGCGCCCGCGCGCAGGGCGGGGTCCAGGACCCTGGCGCCGTAGCGCCCGGAGGTGTGCACGAGCAGCTGCCCCGGCCGCACGGCCCCGGTCTCGGCGAGGCCCTCCACCAGGCCGGGCAGGGCATCGTCCGGGACGGTCAGCAGGACCAGGTCGGCGCGCTCGAGCACCTCGGCGGGCGTGACCAGGGGTACGTCCGGGAGCATCTGCGCGGCACGCCTCCGGGAGGCGTCGGAGACCCCGGAGACGGCCACCGGACGGTGCCCGGCGAGCTGCAGGGACGCGGCCAGCGCGGGGCCCACACGACCGGCGCCGACAACGCCTACGGTGAGCCGCGCGGGGCGGTCCCTGGGGTCTGGCTGTTGGCTTGTACTCACTCGACGGCGGCCTTCCCGTTCCAGTCCGCTCCGGGTACCGGACGATTTCTCGTCATGTTAACGCGATCGGTTCGAGAGCCGTTCGGTTGTCCACAGGCTGTGGGTAATTGCACGCCGAGGGCCCCCGTCGTCGGCGTACGGAAAGCCTGTGGAAATCCGGGTGCTCGCGCGGACCCGCGCCAGGCATGATCCCGGCCATGAGCGATGAGGCGGAGCAGGTTGAAGAGCGGTCGGCGGAGGAGCAGTTGCGCGAGCGGCGCCGGGCCGCCGTGCGGGCTGCGCGGCGGGTACTGTGGCGCGGCGGACTCGGCCTCACGATCCGGGAGCGGCTCGCGTCGCTGGCGCAGGCGGCGCCCGAGGTGTACGACGTGGACGAGCCCGCGGACATCTACGGGAACGGCGTAGTGGCGGCCCTGGAGGAACGGGTGGCGGCGCTGCTCGGCAAGGAGGCCGCCGCGTTCTTCCCCACAGGCACGATGGCTCAGCAGGTCGCCCTGCGCTGCTGGGCGGCCCGCACCGGCAACCCGACGGTCGCCCTGCACCCCCTGGCTCACCCCGAGGTCCACGAACGGCACGCCTTCACCCAGGTCAGCGGCTTGCGTACGGTACGCCTGACCAGCGAGCCCCGGCTGCCCACCGCCGAGGAGGTGCGCGAGTTCGATGAGCCTTACGGCGCGCTGATGCTGGAACTGCCCCTCAGGGACGCCGGATTCGTCCTGCCCACCTGGGAGGAGCTCACCGAGGTCGTGGCGGCGGCACGCGAGCGCGACGCAGTGGTGCACTTCGACGGCGCACGCCTGTGGGAGACGACCGTCCACTTCGGCCGCCCCCTGGACGAGATCGCGGACTTGGCGGACAGCGTCTATGTGTCGTTCTACAAGTCCCTCGAAGGCTTCGCCGGCGCGGCCCTCGCCGGCCCGAAGACGCTCGTGGCGGAGGCGAAGACCTGGCGCCACCGATACGGCGGGATGGCCTTCCAGCAGTTCCCCACGGCGCTGTCGGCGCTGGCCGGTCTGCAGCGGGAGCTGCCCAGGCTGCCGGAGTACGTCCGCCACGCGCGCGTGGTGGCGGCCGCGCTGCGGGAGGGGTTCGCCGGGACCGGCGTGGCCTGGGCTCGCGTGCACCCCGAGGAACCGCACACCCACCAGTTCCAGGTCTGGCTGCCGTACGACCCGGACGTACTGGTCGAGGCGGCGGTGCGGCAGGCGGAGGAGACGGGCACGTATCTGTTCACCGGCTACTGGGAGCGCGGCGGGCCGGGCCTGGCCCTCACCGAGGTCACGGTCGGTGCCGCCGGCCTGGAGTGGACCGTCGACGACGTCAAGGCAGCGGTCGCGGAGTTCGTCTCCCGCCTCACCGAGGAGGCCGGCAGGGCGGGAGCGGTCAGCAGGTAGAACGCGGCCGCAGATGCAGCCACCGGCCCAGGGTCCGCCGTATCCGCCCGTGGGCCGGGCGCCCGGCGATCACGGCACGGAACTGCCGGTGGTCGCCCCACTCGCGCACGACCTGCCAGTCGTGGGCGCCCGGCGCGGGCGGGGCGGGCTCGCCGAGCCGCTGGGCGCGGTAGATGTCGAGGAGGTACTGCTGCGTGATGCTCATGGCTGATCGCCTTCTCGGGACGCTTCCCGTACCTGGGGATGGGCTCCGCGGCTGCCCCGGTGGTCCCAGGCTGCGTCGCCGTGACGGTGGACGTCGCGTCGATTGACGGCGGCCGTCAATCGACGGCGGCGTTGTCAGTGGCGGGGTGCACCATGAGGTCATGAGCGTGCACATCGACATCGCGGGGCTGCGGCCGGAGAGGGTCGCCGTCGTCCCCTCGCCCCTGGCCGAGCTCGGCATGGCGCTGCACGCGCTGTCCGAGCCGGGGCACCATCCGGGACTGCAGGGCTGGGTGACGGGCGTGACGGCCCGGCTGGACCCGCATCTGGCCGACCGGATGTGCGAGGCGGACTTCCTGTGGCGCTCGACGTTCTCGGACCTGTTCCTGCCGTACGCGGGCATCCCGGGCGGCGCCGCCCTCCCGGGGGCCACGCTCGCCGAGGAGCTGGACCTGCTGGACAAGCTGACGGACGAGCAGTTCGTGGACGCCGCGCTGGAGTTCAGCTGCGCGCTGCCCTACGGCGTCGGGCCCGGCCCGCTCGTCGACGCCGAGCTGCGCCGGCTCTCCCTGGAGCTGGCCGCCGCGCGGGGACCGCGCCAGGAGCGGTTCACCGAGCTGCTGCTGACCGACCCGCCCAAGATCCGGGCCTGGCTGCGGCAGTTCCTCCAGGACTGCGACGAGGCGTTCTTCGCGGAGACCTGGTCCCGGCTGTGCCATCAGCTCACGGCGGACGCCCGCCACAAGACCGACCTCATGCGCCGCAAGGGCCTGGCCGAGGCGCTGGCCGCCGCGTCCCCGGCGATCACGCTCGACGAGGCGGCCGCCGAGATCACGGTCGACAAGCTGAGCGTGGGCCGTACCTCCACGCGGGACGGCAGCTTCTTCCTCGTACCGACCAGTCTCGGCTGGCCCCACCTGGCCGTCCTCTACCGGCCCGGCTGGCAGCCGGTGCTGCACTACCCGGTCGGCTCCCCGGAGCTCGCGGCCCCGCCCTCCGTCGAGCAGCTCACCCTGCGGATGACCGCCCTGTCCCACCCCGTACGGATGCGGATCTGCCGCTATCTGGCCCGCAGCGCCCACACCACGAGCGAGCTGGCGCAGGCGCACGGCGTGACGGCGCCGGAGATATCCCGGCACCTGGGCGTACTGAAGAAGGCGGGCCTGATCACCACGCGGCGCCGCGGCCGGTACGTCCAGCACCAGCTGGACATAGCCGTCGTGGCCCGGCTGGGCAGCGACTTCCTGGAGGGCATCCTGCGCTGAGCGCCGGCCCGGATGCTCGGCTCAGTCGAACCGGATGTGCCGGATGCCCACCCGCGCCTGCCTGAGCCGCGTCCGCAGCGCGCCCTCGTTGTTCGGCCGCAGCGTCAGCCCGGCCAGTACGGCGATGCGGTCCGCCGTCTTCGGCACCGTCGAGTGGTCCGTCCACAGGTGCTCGGCGAACTCCGGTTCCTGCAGCCGCTCCAGGCAGTGGTCGAGCTGCTGCACGGCCCAAGTCTCGCGCCCCAGACCGGCGTTCTTTCCGGCGACGTACTGCAGGAGGTGTCCGAAGCCGCGCTCGCGCAGCCGTCTCAGGACGGTCTCGCGCTGGGCGAGGAGAGTGAAGTGCCGTACGTCGTGGCCGAGTTCGCGCAGCCGCCCCACGGTCTCCTCGAAGTAGCCGGAGTCGGTGACCGTCATGGGTGCGATCACGACTCCGTCGTGCTTGGTGAGGGCGTGGTCGAGCACCTCGACCACGCCCTGCCGCCACGAGGTCAAGTCCTGGAAGTTTCCGCGCAGTTCGGGCGGAAGCATCCGGCGCAGACCGAATCCGGCGTGCTCGGGGTCGCAGATGACGCTGCCCCTCAGTCGCCGCTGGATCTCGTGCGCGGTCTGTGTCTTGCCGCCCCCGAAAGGGCCGTTGATCCACAGGAGCATGCGCAGACCCTAGTGGGCACCGGTTACGCGAGGGTCACGCCCCCGTGGATCGGCCCGATGGGTCAGCCGTGCCCGCCCGCGCGCACCAGCCCGGTCTCGTACGCCAGGACCACCACCTGCACCCGGTCACGCAGCCCCAACTTGGTGAGGATGCGGCCGACATGGGTCTTCACCGTCGCCTCGGACAGCACGAGCCGAGCCGCGATCTCGCCGTTCGACAGGCCTTGTGCGACCAGGACCATGACCTCGCGCTCGCGGTCGGTGAGCCGCTCCAGCTCCTTGTGCTGGGGCTCCTTTCCGGCGCTCGGCAGCATCGGCGCGAACCGGTCCAGCAGGCGGCGCGTGGTCGACGGGGCCACCACCGCGTCGCCGCTGTGCACGGAGCGGATGGCGGCGAGAAGTTCACCGGGCGGCACGTCCTTGAGCATGAAGCCGGAGGCGCCCGCCTTCAGCCCGGAGAAGGCGTACTCGTCGAGGTCGAAGGTGGTCAGGATCAGCACCTTCGGCGGGTTCGCCTCCTGGCAGATGCGGCGGGTGGTCTCGACGCCGTCCAGCTTGGGCATACGCACATCCATCAGCACCACGTCGACGGCCGTGGCGCGCAGCACCTGCAGAGCCTCGACGCCGTCCCCCGCCTCCGCGACGACCTCCATGTCCGGCTGCGCGGCGAGCACCATCCGGAACCCGGTGCGCAGCAGCACCTGGTCGTCGACGAGCATCACGCGGATCGTCATCGGGGTCCTCTTCCGTCTCCGTCTACAAGGCCGTTACAGGTGTCAATACGGGGCGTGCGTCGGCGTCAGTGCGCCGGTTTGAGCGGCAGCAGGGCACTGATGCGGAATCCTCCGCCCGGCCGCGGCCCGGCGTCCAGCGTGCCGCCGACCATACCGACCCGCTCGCGCATCCCGATCAGACCGTGCCCCTGGCCGTCGGCGCCGCCCTCCTCGTAGAGCTCGTGCGGGGCGCCCTTGCCGTCGTCCTCGACGAGCAGGCCGAGACCGTCGTCGAAGTAGACCAGCCGCACGCTCGCGCCCGCGTTGGGCCCGCCGTGCTTGCGCGTGTTCGTCAGCGCCTCCTGCACGATGCGGTACGCGGTGAGCTCGACGCCGCTGGGCAGCGGGCGCGGGGTGCCCTCGACCTTGAAGTCGACGGGCAGGCCCGAGGTGCGGCACTGCTCGATCAGCTCGTCGATCTGCTCGACGTCGGGCTGCGGGACGTACTCGCCGACCTCCTGGTGCTCACCGGTGCGCAGTACGCCGAGCAGGCGGCGCATCTCGGCGAGGGCCTGGCGGCCGGTGGAGGAGATGGTCTCCAGGGCCTTCTTGGCCTGGTCGGGGGCGGCGTCCAGGACGTAGGCGGCGCCGTCGGCCTGCACCACCATCACCGACACGTTGTGCGCGACGACGTCGTGCAGCTCGCGCGCGATCCGGGCGCGCTCGGCGGCCACCGCGACCTTGGCCTGCGCCTCGCGCTCCTTCTCCAGGCGGGCCGCGCGCTCCTCCAGCTGCGCGAAGTAGGCGCGGCGGGTGCGGATGGAGTCGCCGAGCACCCAGGCGAGCGCGAACGGCACCGTCAGGAAGACCGCCTTCGCGGCATTGCCCAGCGCGCTCCCGTCCAGCGGCCAGCGCATCTGCGCCAGCGGCGCCGCACCCAGCCCCACGGCCAGGGCGAGCCGGGAGGCCCATCGGGCGCCCGTCGCGGCCACCGTGTAGACGATCACCAGCATCGCGAAGTCCGCGGCCATCGTCTGGACGTTCAGCACCAGCTGCGTCAGACCGAGCCCGATCGACAGCAGCAGCATCTTCTCCGGCATGCGCCGACGCAGCGCGATCACCAGGCACAGCAGAAACGTGATCGGAACGATCAGCGCCGGGGAGTCGGTGCCCCGGACCGCCGAACTGGCGGTTCCGCTCAGCAGCGAGATCCCGAACAGGAAGACGGCCCAGAAGGTGTCGACCCCTGTCGGGTGTCTGCGGAGGAAGTCATAGAGGCGCTGCACGTAACCCAGCGTAGGGAAGCCGGATGCGTGCAGGGGTCAACCGGAGGACCGATCCGCATCCGGCGCGCATACTCCGCAAGGTGGAGGCTTCGTTCTCCTGCACGCTTAGCCTGGCCCGGTGACGGACGACGCAACGGACGAGTGGCGCGGTTGGCGGGCGGCCACGGAGGACGCCCTGTACGGGCCCGGCGGCTTCTATCGCAGGCCCGAGGGCCCGGCCGGGCACTTCCGTACGTCCGTGCACGCGTCGTCGCTGTTCGCCGGGGCCGTGGCGGGGTTGCTGGGCCGGGTCGACGAGGCCCTGGGCCGGCCCGCTCGGCTCGACTTCGTCGACATGGCGGCGGGGCGGGGCGAACTCGTCGGCGGTGTGCTGGCCGCGCTGCCGGCGGACGTGGCCGCCCGCACGCGCGCGTGTGCCGTCGAGATCGCCGACCGCCCCGAAGGCCTGGACGACCGGATCGAGTGGCTGCCCGAGCCTCCGCAGAAAGTCACCGGGCTGCTGTTCGCCAACGAGTGGCTGGACAACGTCCCGGTGGACGTCGCCGAGGTGGACTCCGCGGGCGTACCTCGCAAGGTGCTCGTACGACAGGACGGGACCGAGCGGCTCGGGGGCCCGGTCGGCGATGCCGAGGCGGAGTGGCTTTCGCGGTGGTGGCCGCTGGGCGGCGCGGAAGGGCTGCGAGCGGAGATCGGGCTGCCCAGGGAAGAGGCGTGGGCGGACGCGGTCGCGAGCGTCGGCCAGGGCCTCGCGGTCGCCGTCGACTACGCGCACGGCCTGGATGCGCGCCCCCCGTTCGGGACGCTCACCGGCTTCCGCGCGGGGCGGGAGGCGGCGCCCGTGCCGGACGGGTCGTGCGACATCACGGCGCACGTCGCGCTGGACGCGTGCGCGGCGCGCGCGGAAGCACACACGCTCTCCGGCGCACGCCTGTTGCGGCAGCGCGATGCGTTGCGCGCCCTGGGCATCACAGGCGCACGCCCCCCGCTCGCCCTCGCGTCCACCGAACCCGCCGCCTACGTACGGGCCCTCGCAAGCGCCGGCGAAGCCGCCGAACTCACCGCTCCGGGCGGCCTCGGCGACTTCGGCTGGCTGCTGCAGTCAGTTGGAATTCCGGACGTACTGCCGGACGTGCCGGTCGACTGACCCGTTGCTTGCCCGCCCCTACTTGTCGATGTCCCCGACCACGAAGAACAGCGACCCCAGGATCGCCACCATGTCCGCCACCAGCGTCCCCGGCAGCAGCTCCACGAGCGCCTGGATGTTGTTGTACGAGGCCGAGCGCAGCTTCAGTCGGTACGGGGTCTTCTCGCCCTTGCTGACGAGGTAGTAGCCGTTGATGCCGAGCGGGTTCTCGGTCCACGCGTACGTGTGCCCCTCGGGCGCCTTCAGGACCTTCGGGAGCCGCTGGTTGATCGGCCCGGGCGGCAGCTCGGCAAGCCGGTCGAGGCAGGCGTCGGCGAGGTCGAGGGCGACATGGGTCTGCTCCAGGAGCACCTCGAAGCGGGCGAGACAGTCTCCCTCCTGCCGGGTGACGACCTTCAGGGTGTCCTGCAGCTCGCCGTACGCGAGATACGGCTCGTCGCGGCGCAGGTCGAAGTCCACGCCGGAGGCGCGCGCGATGGGCCCGCTCACGCCGTACGCGTGCACGGTCTGCGGCGCGAGCGCCCCCACGCCCCGCGTGCGTCCCCGGAAGATCTCGTTGCCGAGCACCAGGTCGTCGTAGACGTCCATGCGCGAGCGCACGGCGGCGACTGCCTCACGCGCGCGTGAGGCCCAGCCGGCCGGCAGGTCCTCCTTGAGGCCGCCGACGCGGTTGAACATGTAGTGCATACGGCCGCCGGAGACCTCCTCCATGACGTTCTGGAGGACCTCGCGCTCCCGGAAGGCGTAGAAGACCGGGGTGATGCCGCCCAGCTCCAGCGGGTACGAGCCCAGGAACATCAGGTGGTTGAGCACCCGGTTGAGCTCCGCGAGCAGCGTGCGCGTCCACACCGCGCGCGTGGGGACCTCCATGCCGAGCATGCGCTCCACGGCGAGGACCACGCCCAGCTCGTTCGAGAACGCCGACAGCCAGTCGTGGCGGTTGGCGAGCATGATGATCTGGCGGTAGTCGCGCACCTCGAAGAGCTTCTCCGCGCCGCGGTGCATGTACCCGATCACCGGCTCCGCGTGCACGATGCGCTCGCCGTCCAGCACCAGTCGCAGCCGCAGTACGCCGTGCGTGGACGGGTGCTGCGGTCCGATGTTGAGCACCATGTCGGTGCTCTCCGCGGCGCCGCCGATACCGACCATGGTCTCCGTCGTGGGAGTCATGCACACAGTCTCTCCTACGTACGCTGGCCGTATGGAAACGGGGAGCCCGCACAGCACGGGCACGACGGGGGACGAGGCCGCGGGACCCGTGTGGACCGGGCTGCCGCCCGGGCTGCTGCGGATGCGCCGCCTGCTGCTGGTGGTGTGGCTGGGGCTGCTGGCTCTCGCCCTGGGCCTGCTGCTCGGCCTGCTGGCCGGGCCCGGCTGGGCCGCCTTCGCGCTGCTGCCGCTCGCGCTCATGGCCTGGGGCTGGGTGTTGCTCGGCCGCAACTGGCGCTCCTGGCGGTACGCCGAGCGCGCCGACGACCTGCTGATCAGCAGGGGCGTGCTGTGGCGCGAGGAGACCGTGGTGCCGTACGGGCGGATGCAGCTGGTGGAGGTGACCTCCGGGCCGGTCGAGCGGCACTTCGGGCTGGCCAGCGTGCAGCTGCACACGGCCGCCGCCGCGACCGACGCGACCATCCCGGGCCTCGACCCGGCCGAGGCGGAACGGCTGCGCGACCGGCTCACCGAGCTCGGCGAGGCCCGATCGGCGGGTCTGTGACGGCGCCGGGCGTCGACGACGCCGTACTCGAGAAGCCGCCCGTCACCGAGCGGCGACTGCATCCCGTGACGCCCCTCAGGCGGGCCTGGGCGCCGGTGGCCGTACTGATCGGGTGGGCGGTGCACGACCCCGACCAGGCGCAGCGCCAGCTGACGAAGCTGACGACCACCACCCTGCTGATCGCGCTCGCGGTCCTCGTCCCGGCCGCCGCCCTATACGGCTTCCTCACCTGGTGGTTCACGCACTTCGCGGTGACCGACGCCGAACTGCGCATCCGTACCGGCCTGTTGTTCCGCCGTACCGCGCACATCCGGCTCGAACGCATCCAGGCCATCGACATCACGCAGCCGCTCCTCGCGCGCGTGGCGGGCGTCGCCAAGCTCAAACTCGACGTCATAGGCACCGACAAGAAGGACGAGCTGGCCTTCCTCGGGGAGCGCGAGGCGCGTGCGCTGCGCGCCGAACTGCTCGCGCGCGCCGCCGGTTTCGCGCCCGAGACGGCGCACGAAGTCGGCGAGGCACCGGCGCGCGAACTGCTGCGCACGCCCGCGCGCGACCTCGCGATCTCCCTCGTGCTGACGGGCGCCACCTGGGGCACCCTGGCCGCCGCACTCGTCGTCCCGCCGGTGCTGTGGCTGGCCACCCACAGCGTGTGGACGGTCCTCGCGACCGGCGTCCCCCTGCTGGGCGCGGCCGCCACGAGCAGCGTGGGCCGGTTCGTCGGCGAGTACGACTGGACAGTGGGCGAGTCCCCGGACGGGCTGCGCATCGACCACGGGCTGCTCGACCGCACGCACGAGACGGTGCCGCCCGGACGCGTGCAGACCGTGCGGATCGTGGAGCCGTTGCTGTGGCGGCGCCGCGGCTGGGTCCGGGTGGAGCTGGACGTGGCCGGTTCGTCCAACTCCGTGCTCGTGCCGGTCGCTCCGCGCGCGCTCGCCGAGTCGGTCGTCTCGCGCGTGCTGCCCGGGGTGACCGTCCCGGCGGCTTCGGCGCTGTCACGGCCGCCGCGGCGCGCCGGGCGGTGCATGCCGGTGTGGTGGCGCGGCTACGGACTCGCCGTCACCGACACGGTGTTCGCGGCCCGGCACGGACTGCTGCGCCGGAGCCTGGCGCTCGTGCCGCATGCGAAGGTGCAGAGCGTACGACTCGCTCAGGGGCCCTGGGAGCGGCTGTGGCGGGTCGCCGACGTCCACGTGGACACGGGGGCCAACAAGACCGTCACGGCTCGGCTGCGGGACGCCGAGGAGGCCGCGGAGCTGCTGCGGGCGCAGGCGGAGAGGTCACGCACCGGGCGCAGGGACGCGCGGCCGGACAGATGGATGGCGCCGCAGGGCAGTCACCCCACGGCGCCATGAGATCCGGTACGAGCTGCTTCAGGACACCGCGCTGCGCAGCCCCTGCACGTCGATCTGCTCCGTCTCGTCGTGGGCCGTCAGGTCGATCACCTGGCCGACGCCGCGCGAGTCCTCGTCGGCCGGCTTGAACTCCGCCTCGGTCTCGGCCTTATGGAGGGCGAGCGCCTCCTGGCCGACGACGTCGGCGAGGTCCTCGTTCTGCACGGCGTCCAGGGCCGTGCCCGACTGCTCGGTCTTCGTACCGAAGAAGTCGAATCCGCCCTCGACTGCCGGTCGTCGCACGGGCGCGGCCGGTACGACGGCCACCGCGGTCGGTGCGACGAAGTGCCCGGAGGGCTGCTGCACGGGCTGGGCCGTGGGGGCGGGCCTGACCGGAGTGGTGGCGGCCGCGCGCTCATGCCCGTCGACCGCCTCGGGCTGCCCCTGCGCCTCGTCCTCCTGCGCCGCGGCCTCCGTGTCGTCGTCTGCGGCGGCCCCGGTCACGACGGCGGCGGGCTCGGTGACGACGGCCTCGGTCGCGGCGGCTGCCGCCGCGGCGGAGTCCGAACCGGCCTTCACCTTCACCGGCTCGCCCTTCTTGGAGCCGCGCTTTGAGGGACCGTCACCCTTCGGGGAACCGTCGTCCTTGGGGTCGGTGTCGTCCTCGGCCGACGCGTCGTCCTTGGCTGCGGCGTCGTCCTCGGCCGAGTCGTCGTCCGTGAGCGCCGCGTCGTCCTGCGAGCCGTCCTCGCTCGTCACGTCACCGTCGTCCTTCGGAGAACCGTCACCGTCCTCGTCGAACTTCTTCAGCGCCGCATTCGCCCGCAGGAACAGCTTGGATCCCTCCGGGGAGAAGACCGCCGGAGCCTCCGGCGTCTCCTCGGTGCCCTCGGCGGCGTCCTCCGCCGAGGCAGCCACAGCCTCGGCCTCCGCGTCCGCCGTCTCGTCGGTCGGCACCGGCGGCAACGCGGGAGCGGGAGCCGCGGCCTCTATCTCGAGCAGCCGGCGGCCCTCCAGCGCGCTCGCCCGCTCGGTCTCCGCCGTCGCGTACCGCCGCAGCAGCGCCGCGTGCTCGTTGCGCAGCCCCGCCAGCTCGGCGCGCTTGGCCCGCAGCCGCTGCTCGAGCTTGGTGCGCAGCTCGCGCGACTCCTCGAGGTCGGTCTCGAGCTCGGCGACCCGCTCCTCGTGCCGCCATTCGTCGCTCGCACGCGCGCGCGTGAGGTCGGCGACCTGTTTGCCTGCCTGCGAGTCCCAGCGGCGCATGACGGCCGCGCCGACGACAGCCGTCGCCGCGGCGAACGCGGCGACGACACGGAGCACGGCCGGCTGCGAGAACACCCAGGGTCCGAAGGCGCAGACAAGGGAGACGCCTGCGATCGCCGACGGAGGCAGCAGCCTGTGCAAGGGCGGGGAATGGCGGTGACGTCCACGTGGCATGGCCAGAAACTTACCGCGCGTAGGCGACCCTTGGTGCCCCGCCCCGCAAAAACACAGCCATCCCGAAACGTTCACAGGGCATCAGGAATAGCACTTCGCCGAATTCGACAAGATCAACAATGATCGAACCCCCGGCTGCGCTGCCGGGACGGCCGTCCGGTCACCGGTCGGTCAGCCGCCCGCTGATCCACTGCAGCGTCGCCGGAATCTCCCGTCGCCAGGTGTTGAAGTTGTGCCCGCCGCTTTCGAGGATGATCGACGAGATCCGCGTCAGCCCGTTGGCCTGCACCCGCTCTATGAACTTCAACGTGTCCTTGTAGTTGGATTCCCCGATCTTGCTGCTGGTGACGAGCAGTGAAGTGTCGGGGGCGGGAAGGTGCTTGAGGTACCAGAACAGGTCCGCGTGATCGCGCAGCCCCTTGTCGCCGTGGAAGAGATCTCCCGTAGTGGGGTCGATCGGCGCCTTGTAGTACGGCGACAGGCCCGCCGCGGCCGCGTACGACCGCGGGTGGTGCATGGCGAGCTTCAGCGCGCAGTAGCCGCCCGTGGAGTCGCCGATGATGCCCCAACTGCCGGGCTCCTTGCCCACCCTGTAGTGCGCGAGCATCGCGTCGGGCAGGTCCTTGGCGAAGAACGTCTCGGTCTGCGGGCCGCCCGGGATGTCCACGCACTCCGTGTCCCGCGGCGGCGCCACCGTCGGCCGCATCATCACGAGGATCATCGGCTGCATACGGCCGTCCTTGGCAAGGTCCTGGGCGGTGCGCGGGTAGTGCAGTTTGTCCACGAGCGCCTGGGCGGTGCCCGGATATCCGGTGAGGACGACGGCTGCGGGGAACGTACGCGTGCGGTACTGCGGCTGGAAGTACTCCGGCGGCAGGTACACGTACGCGGGCGTGGCGATGTTCGTCGTACGGCCGACGATGTCGACCTTCTGGATCTGCCCGCCGATCTGCGGCCTGGAACCGCCGGCTCCACGCACGCTCGCCGTCTCGACCACCTGCAGCGGGCCGCCCGAACCGCCGAGCGCCGTGTGGTTCACGACCACACCCTGGTCCTTCTCCTGACCGAACAGGTCCGCCCAGCTGGCGTAGAACCCGAAGGCCTGGTTGGCGGCGAGGCCCAGCGACATGAAGAGGGCCAGCTGGGTGCCGAGCAGCAGGCCCACGCGCCCGCTGACGGCTCGCCAGTTCCGCCGCGCCAGACGCGGCCACAGCCACACCGTGCCGACGAACAGCAGCACCGCCGACGCGACTGCCAATCCCAGCACTTTGTTGCTCGTAAGACCCATGACCTGCTTCCTGCCTGCGGTTTCCACCCGGCTCCCCCACACCTTCGCAAGGGCTTGTCCGGGACTTTCCTCGGCCTTTGAACCGGCTTTGAGGAGGGTCTGGAACCTTCCTCCTCGAGACACCGTCCTAGAGGGCGCAATGTCGCCGGATGCCCGAATCGGCACCGGATCCAAGGTCTCTCGCAGAACTACGGGATGCGATGTCTGTCAGGACAGATGAGGAAATGTCGGGCGGGGTTCCGTCCCGATCACGCAACGCGCGGCGCGTACTCCGCGGACCGCGCCCCGAGGCCGTCCCCGTCCTCGTCGCCAGAGCTTGTGCCGTCGTTGGCCTTCTGGACATCGCCGCGGGCGTCTTCCCCCGCTTCAGGCACAGCCGTATGCACACCATTGCCGAGGTGCTGCCGGGATCGTTCGGTCCGTTCGCGGCCGCGCTCTCGCTCAGCGCCGGCATCCTGCTGCTGCTCCTCGCGCACGGCCTGAAGCGCGGCAAGCGGCGGGCCTGGCGCGCCGCGGTGGCGCTGCTGCCCGCAGGCGCGGTGGCGCAGTTCACATACCGCCACTCCCTCATCGGGGTGATCATCTCTCTGGCGCTGCTCGCACCCCTGCTGCGACACCGTGACCAGTTCCGGGCACTGCCCGATCCGCGCAGCCGGTGGCGTGCGCTGGCGAACTTCGTCCTGATGGGCGCCGGTTCCCTCGTCCTCGGCCTGGTCATCGTGAGCGTCCACCCGAACCGCATGGTCGGCGACCCGAGCCTGGCCGATCGCATCACCCATGTGCTGTACGGCCTGTTCGGCTTCGAGGGCCCGGTCGACTACCAGGGCAACACCTCCTGGACGGTGGCCTTCTCGCTGGGCGCTCTCGGCCTCCTGACGGCGGTCACGACGATCTACCTCGCCTTCCGGCCCGAACACCCGGCAGCGCGCCTCACGGAGGAGGACGAGGCCCATCTGCGCGCCCTGCTGGAGAAGCACGGCGGCCGCGACTCCCTCGGCCACTTCGCGCTGCGCCGCGACAAGGCCGTCGTCTTCTCGCCCAGCGGCAAGGCGGCGGTGACGTACCGCGTCGTGTCCGGCGTGATGCTCGCCAGCGGCGACCCCATCGGCGACGTCGAGGCCTGGCCCGGCGCCATCGAGCGCTTCATGGACGAGGCGAAGGCGCACTCCTGGACCCCCGCCGTCATGGGCTGCTCGGAGACGGGCGGCGAGGTGTGGACCCGCGAGACCGGTCTCGACGCCCTCGAACTGGGCGACGAGGCGGTGGTGGACGTAGCGGATTTCTCCCTCGCCGGCCGCGCGATGCGCAACGTGCGCCAGATGGTCAAGCGCATCGAGCGCGCCGGTTACGAAACCCGGGTACGACGTGTACGTGACCTCGGCGAGACCGAGTTGGAGCGGATCCGGCAGGCCGCCGAGGACTGGCGCGGCACCGACACCGAGCGCGGCTTCTCCATGGCGCTCGGCCGCATCGGCGACACCGCCGACGGCGACTGCCTGATCGCCACCGCCCACAAGGCGGACGACCAGCCCGGGGAGTACGGCGACCTGAAGGCGATCCTGCACTTCGTCCCCTGGGGCGAGGACGGCGCCTCCCTCGACCTGATGCGCCGCGACCGCTCGGCCGACCCCGGCATGAACGAACTGCTCATCGTCGCGGCCCTCCAGGCGGCGCCGAAATTCGGCATCACGCGCGTGTCGCTCAACTTCGCGATGTTCCGCTCGGCACTCGCGCGCGGCGAGAAGATCGGCGCGGGGCCGGTGCTGCGCGCCTGGCGCGGTCTCCTGGTCTTCCTCTCCCGCTGGTTCCAGATCGAGTCCCTGTACAAGTTCAACGCGAAGTTCCGCCCCCGCTGGGAGCCCCGCTTCGTCGTCTACCGCGCATCCGCGGACCTGCCCCGCATCGGCTTCGCCGCCATGCAGGCGGAGGGCTTCGTCAACCTCGCCCTGCCGCTGCCGCGGTTCCTGCGCCGCCGCAGGACCCCCGCACGCGCGTGTGCCCATGCGGTGGCCGAAAGAGACGTCCGGGCGGCGTGACCGGCACCACCACAGCCACTGAGACGGGCCCGGGCGGGAGCCCCACCCCCAGCCCGGGGGGCTCCCGCCCGGGCCGCGGCGTCCCACGGCCGGGTCCGGGCTCTACGCTGAACGTATGAGCAAGCAGAGCGGACGCGGGCGCGTCGCGGGCCTTCCGGAATGGGACCGCTGCGCGGTCATGGGAGTCGTGAACGTCACTCCCGATTCCTTCTCCGACGGCGGCCGCTTCTTCGACACCACGGCCGCCGTCAAGCACGGCCTCGGCCTGGTCGCCGAGGGCGCGGACCTGGTCGACGTCGGCGGCGAGTCCACCCGCCCCGGCGCCACCCGCGTCGACGAGGCCGAGGAACTCAAGCGCGTCATCCCCGTCGTCCGCGGCCTCGCCTCCGAGGGCGTCCAGGTCTCCGTCGACACCATGCGCGCCTCCGTCGCCGAGCGGGCCCTCGCCGCCGGCGCCGCCCTCGTCAACGACGTCAGCGGCGGCCTCGCCGACCCCGCGATGATCCCGGTGGTGGCCGAGACGGGCGCCCCGTTCGTCGTCATGCACTGGCGGGGCTTCCTGGAGGGCGGCAACGTCAAGGGCGTCTACGAGGACGTCGTCACCGAAGTCGTCGACGAACTGCACGCACGCGTGGAGGCCGTCCTCGCCGGCGGCATCGCGCCCGAGCGCATCGTCGTCGACCCCGGCCTCGGCTTCTCCAAGGACGCCGAGCACGACCTCGTCCTCCTCGCCCACCTCGACCGCCTGCTCGGCCTCGGCCACCCGCTCCTCGTCGCCGCCTCCCGCAAGCGGTTCCTCGGTCGCGTCCTGGCCGGACCCGAGTCCGCACCGCCGCCCGCGCGCGAGCGGGACGCCGCCACGGCCGCCGTGTCCGCGCTCGCGGCGCACGCCGGCGCATGGGCGGTACGCGTACACGAGGTGCGCGCAACGGCGGACGCGGTACGGGTCGCACGCGCCGTGGAAGGGGCGCGCACCACAGGGCATGCGCCCGGCGCAGACGCCCGCCGCGCAGAAGGAGCCCGGTGAGCGCCCCCCACACCGACGTCGAGCAGGTGGAAGCCGCCAACACCGCCTTCTACGAGGCCATGGAGCGCGGCGACTTCGAAGAGCTGTCCTCGCTCTGGCTCACGCCGGCCGATCTGGGCGTCGACGAGGAGTACCACGACCCGGCGGACGCCGGCGTGGTCTCGTGCGTGCACCCAGGCTGGCCGGTGCTCACCGGCCGCGGCGAGGTCCTCAGGTCGTACGCGCTGATCATGGCGAACACCGACTACATCCAGTTCTTCCTGACCGACGTGCATGTCTCCGTCACCGGCGACACCGCCCTGGTGACCTGCACCGAGAACATCCTCAGCGGCGGCCCCGCGCCCGAGGGCGGCGAGGAGCTCGGCCCGCTCGTCGGGCAGCTGGTGGTCGCCACCAACGTGTTCCGCCGCACCCCCGAGGGCTGGAAGCTCTGGTCCCACCACGCCTCCCCGGTTCTGTCCGAAAACGACGAGGAAGCGGACGAGGAGACACCCTCCTGACGGGGTAGGCGCCCCTCGAAGGACACTCACGGGCACCCGCCCCGAACCCGCCGGGACCAAGAAGTGGTTGGAATCACGAACCCGTGGGTAGGGGCGGCTACCAACCCGTGAGCCGCCGGGTTCCCCAGGGGAAACACGCGATGAAACCTCCTGATCCCGGCACGGACCACACCCTCGTGGCCAGGTCCTGTCAGTGCCCGCAGGTAGATTCGTTCGAGGCCGGTGTGCCGCCCGCACACGGCATAGGCCGGCCGTTACCGACGATTGCAGGAGTGATTCGCGTGGATCGTGTCGCGCTGCGCGGCCTCAAGGCCCGCGGGCACCACGGGGTGTTCCCCAAGGAGCGCGAGGAGGGTCAGACCTTCGTCGTGGACCTCGTCCTCGGCCTGGACACCCGACCGGCCGCGGCCGACGACGACCTGGCGAAGACCGTGCACTACGGCATCGTGGCGGAGGAGGTCGTGGCCGTCGTCGAGGGCGAGCCCGTCGACCTCATCGAGACGCTCGCCGAGCGCATTGCCCAGGCCTGTCTGAAGCACGACATGGTCCAGGAGGTCGAGGTCTGCGTCCACAAACCGGACGCGCCGATCACGGTCGCCTTCGACGACGTGACCGTCACCATCACCCGGAGCCGAGTATGACCGCGTCCTTCACCGAGGGTCACAGCGACCCGACCGTACAGCCGGTACCCGCCTCCGTCGTGCAGCAGGTGGACGCCGCCGACACGACCCTGCACAACCCCAAACGCGCGGTGATCTCCCTCGGCGCCAACCTCGGCAACCGCCTGGAGACCCTCCAGGGCGCCATCGACGCCCTCGAGGACACCCCGGGCGTCCGCATCAAGGCCGTGTCTCCGGTGTACGAGACGGAGCCGTGGGGCGTCGAGCCCGGCAGCCAGCCGTCGTACTTCAACGCGGTGATCGTCCTGAAGACCACCCTCCCGCCCTCCTCGCTCCTGGAGCGGGCCCACGCGGTCGAGGAGGCCTTCCACCGCGTACGGGACGAGCGCTGGGGCGCGCGCACACTCGACGTCGACATCGTCGCGTACGCCGAGGTCGTCTCCGACGACCCGCACCTCACGCTGCCCCACCCGCGCGCACACGAACGCGCCTTCGTCCTCGCCCCCTGGCACGACGTGGAACCCGGAGCGCAGCTGCCCGGCCGCGGTGCGGTCGCCGACCTCCTCGACGCCGTGACGCGCGAGGGCGTGGCGACCCGCAAGGACCTGGAACTCCACCTGCCCGAGTAGTCGTTAAGGTCAGGACGGCAAGGTCGGGAAGACCAGAGTCCGCGGGACGGTCCGCAGGACCCGGGGGAGCTGAAGGGACACCGTGAGAGAGCTGCGCATCAGGGTGCTGGTCGGCGTGTTCGTCGTGGCCGGAATCCTGTCCTGGGCGGGCGCCCGCCTCTGGAACTCGATCGGGACCCTCCCCAGCGTCCCCCTGGCCGCGCCCATCGTCCTGGCCCTGATCGCCGTGGTCCTGACGGCCACGGCGCTCTCGATCCGCGCCCGCCTCAAGGCCCAGCGCGAGCGCCGCCCCGAGGCCAAGGGCGTCGACCCGCTGATGGCGGCCCGCGCGGTCGTCTTCGGCCAGGCCAGCGCCCTGGTGGCGGCCCTCGTCGCCGGCATGTACGGCGGCACGGGCGTCTTCCTCCTGGAACTCCTCGACATCCCCGCCCGCCGCGACCAGGCCATCTACGCCGGCTTCTCGGTGGCGGCGGGCATCGCGGTCATAGCGGCGGCCATCTTCCTGGAGCGCGTCTGCAAGCTCCCGGAGGACGACGAGCACAACAACGGGGCGGCTTCGGCGGCCTGAGGCCGTACGGCGTCAGCGCGCCATGATCAGGCTCATCGCCTCGTTCCGCGTGGCCGCGTCCCGCAGCTGCCCGCGCACCGCCGACGTTATGGTCTTCGCGCCCGGCTTGCGGATGCCGCGCATCGACATGCACATGTGCTCGCACTCCACGACGACGATGACGCCGCGCGGCTCCAGGATGTCCATGAGGGAGTCCGCGATCTGCGTGGTGAGTCGTTCCTGCACCTGCGGCCGGCGGGCATAGACGTCCACCAGACGGGCCAGCTTGGACAGGCCGGTGATCTTGCCGGTGGTGGCCGGAATGTACCCGACGTGCGCGACGCCCCTGAACGGCACCAGATGATGCTCGCAGGTCGAGTACACCTCGATGTCCTTCACGAGCACCATCTCGTCGTGCCCCAGGTCGAACGTCGTCGTCAGTACGTCCTCGGGCTTCTGCCACAGCCCCGCGAAGATCTCCTTGTACGCCCGCGCCACCCGCGTCGGCGTCTCCCTGAGCCCCTCCCGGTCCGGGTCCTCGCCGACCGCGATCAGCAGTTCACGCACGGCGTTCTCGGCGCGCTTCTCGTCGAACTCGCCGATCGAGCCCTCGCCGTCCAGCGTCACGGGGTCGGTCATCTGGTGCCTCGTTCCTGTGCGGGTCACGCGTGCGGGCCACGCGCCTCATCTGCGGCATGGCTGAAAATGCCGCGCCCCCCAGGCTAGAACCTGGGGGGCGCGGCATTCATTCCGGGCCTGTTGAGGCCGCCGGGAGCCGGTTCAGCTCTCGGGACGGTCCTCCGGGGCCGACTCGGTCGCCGGGGCGGGCTCCGCCGCGGTGGCCTTGGCGGTGGTGATCGCCGGGGTCGCGCCGTTGGCGCCGTTCGTCAGTGCGAGCTCCTTCGGGGAGAGCACCGGCGGACGGGTGGACGGCGTGCGGCGGGAGGAGCCGGTCCAGGCGGGGCGTGCCGGGCGCTTGACGATGGCGGAGAAGATCTCGGCGATCTCCTCCTTGCCCAGCGTCTCCCTCTCCAACAGCTGCAGGACGAGGTTGTCGAGGACGTCGCGGTTCTCGACCAGGATCTCCCAGGCCTCGTTGTGCGCGTTCTCGATGAGCTTCTTGACTTCCTCGTCCACCAGCGCGGCGACCTCTTCCGAGTAGTCGCGCTGGTGAGCCATCTCACGTCCGAGGAACGGCTCGGTGTTGTCGCCGCCGAACTTGATGGCGCCCAGCCGCTCGGTCATGCCGTACTGCGTGACCATCGCGCGGGCCGTTGCGGTGGCCTTCTCGATGTCGTTCGCAGCGCCGGTCGTCGGGTCGTGGAAGACGAGCTCCTCGGCCGCGCGGCCGCCCAGCATGTAGGCGAGCTGGTCCAGCATCTCGTTGCGGGTGGTCGAGTACTTGTCCTCGTCCGGGAGCACCATCGTGTAGCCCAGCGCACGGCCGCGACTCAGGATCGTGATCTTGTGGACCGGGTCGGAGTTCGGAGATGCCGCCGCGACCAGGGCGTGTCCGCCCTCGTGGTACGCGGTGATCTTCTTCTCCTTGTCCGACATGATCCGGGTCCGCTTCTGCGGGCCCGCGACCACACGGTCGATCGCCTCGTCCAGCATGGAGTTGTCGATCAGCTTCTTGTCGCTGCGGGCGGTGAGCAGCGCGGCCTCGTTGAGGACGTTGCTCAGGTCCGCGCCGGTGAAGCCCGGCGTGCGGCGGGCGACGGCCGACAGGTCGACGTCCGGCGCGACCGGCTTGCCCTTCTGGTGGACCTTGAGGATCTCCAGGCGGCCCTGCAGGTCCGGCGGGTCGACCGCGATCTGGCGGTCGAAGCGACCGGGACGCAGCAGCGCCGGGTCGAGGATGTCCGGACGGTTCGTCGCAGCGATGAGAATCACACCGCCCTTGACGTCGAAGCCGTCCATCTCGACGAGCAGCTGGTTCAGCGTCTGCTCGCGCTCGTCGTGACCGCCGCCGAGGCCGGCGCCGCGGTGGCGGCCGACCGCGTCGATCTCGTCGACGAAGACGATCGCCGGGGCGTTCGCCTTGGCCTGCTCGAACAGGTCGCGGACCCGGGAGGCACCGACACCGACGAACATCTCGACGAAGTCGGAACCGGAGATCGAGTAGAAGGGGACCCCGGCCTCGCCGGCCACGGCACGCGCGAGGAGCGTCTTGCCGGTACCGGGACGGCCGTAGAGGAGCACGCCCTTGGGGATCTTGGCGCCGACGGCCTGGAACTTCGCCGGCTCCTGCAGGAACTCCTTGATCTCGTGGAGTTCCTCGACCGCCTCGTCACAGCCCGCGACGTCGGAGAACGTCGTCTTCGGGGTGTCCTTGGTGATCAGCTTGGCCTTCGACTTCCCGAAGTTCATCACCCGGGAGCCGCCGCCCTGCATCTGATTCATCAGGAACAGGAAGACGACCACGATCAGTACGAAGGGGAGCAGGGAGAGCAGGATTCCGAGGAACGGGTTCTGCTTGGACGGCGAAACCGTATAGCCGTCCGGGATCTGCTTGTCCTGGTACTTGGTCTGCAGCGTGTTGGCGATGGTCACGCCCTGATCGCCGATGTAGCTCGCCTGGATCTTCGAGCTGCCCTCGACCTTTACGCCGTCCTTGAGCTGGACCTTGACGGTCTGCTCGTCGCCGGTGGTCAGCTTGGCCGACTCGACCTTGTTGTCATTGATCGCCTGGACGACCTGGCCGGTGTCCACCGTCTTGTAGCCGCCGGACGAGCCGACGACCTGCATCAACACGACCACGGCAAGGACGGCCAGCACGATCCACATGACCGGCCCACGGAAGTATCGCTTCACGTCCATCCATACGGAGCGATGTCGCCCCGTCCCTCCTGCCATAGTGAGTTTGATAAGACAGTTCTTCTGACGGTACCCCAGCATTGTCGCGCGAAGCCGCACGGGACGGCTGGCAAACCCGTCTGCATGCTCCAACGGCGCGAAACCCGCTGGGGTTCCCGATCGTCTTACGAGTGTTCGGCCCTTTGGGCCTCAGCCACCGCGAAGAGCGGTTCAGCCGCCGTAGACGTGGGGCGCGAGCGTACCGACGAACGGGAGGTTGCGGTACTTCTCGGCGTAGTCGAGGCCGTAGCCGACGACGAACTCGTTCGGGATGTCGAACCCGACCCACTCCACGTCGATGGCGACCTTGGCGGCGTCGGGCTTGCGCAGCAGGGTGCAGATCTTCAGGGACTCGGGCTCGCGGGAGCCGAGGTTGTTGATCAGCCAGGACAAGGTCAGGCCCGAGTCGATGATGTCCTCGACGATCAGGACGTGCTTGCCCTTGATGTCGGTGTCGAGGTCCTTGAGGATCCGCACGACACCGGAGGACTGGGTGCCCGCGCCGTACGACGACACGGCCATCCAGTCCATGGTGACGGGGGTGGACAGCGCCCGTGCGAGGTCGGCCATGACCATCACCGCGCCCTTGAGGACGCCGACGATGAGCAGGTCCTTGCCCGCGTACTCCGCGTCGATCTTCGCGGCCAGCTCCGCCAGCTTCGCGTCGATCTCTTCCTTGGTGATGAGCACCTCTTTGAGGTCGGTGCCCATGTCTTTCGCGTCCACCCGCATCACTTTCGGTCGTCCCACCGGCCACCCATCACCCCCCGAAAGGGGGCAAGGTTTCAGCCTTGCCGAATCACCAGTCTGCCACCCTGGCGCTGTGCGACGACTTTGCCCGGGAGATTGATGGCTCCCTGACCGCGCCAGCCGGTGATCAGCCGGTCGACTTCCTCGATGTGGCGGGCGAACAGCGAACCGGCGGGTGCCCCGGCGGCGATGGCCGCGCGGCGCAGGACACGGCGGCGCACGGCGGGCGGCAGGGCGTAGAGCTTGGCGCACTCCAGAAGGCCTGCGGCGTCGCGTACGGAGTTCTCGGCCTGGCCCGCCCAGCTGTCGAGTGCGTCGGCGTCGTCGCGGGAGAGCTGCGCGGTGCGGGCGAGGGCCTCGACGACGCCCTTGCCGAGCGCCTTCTCCAGGGCGGGCAGGCCCTCGTGGCGCAGGCGGGAGCGGGTGTAGGCGGGGTCCGCGTTGTGCGGGTCGTCCCAGACGGGCAGGGACTGGACCATGCAGGCCTTGCGGGCGGTCTGCCGGTCCAGCTGGAGGAAGGGGCGGCGGTAACGGCCGTCGGCCCCCGAGACCGCGGCCATTCCGGACAGGGAGCGGATGCCGGACCCGCGGGCGAGGCCGAGCAGGACGGTTTCGGCCTGGTCGTCGCGGGTGTGGCCGAGCAGGACCGCGGCGGCGCCGTGGCGGGCGGCGGCTGCGTCCAGGGCGGCGTAGCGGGCGTCTCGGGCGGCGGCCTCGGGTCCGCCTTCGCGGCCGACGGTCACGGCGACGGAGTCGACCGGGTCGAGGCCCATCTCGCGCAGGCGCAGGGCCACTTCGTCCGCGCGCAGGTCGGAGCCGGGCTGCAGGCCGTGGTCGACGGTGATGCCACCCGGGCGGATGCCGAGCTTGGGTGCCTCGAAGGCGAGGGCGGAGGCGAGAGCCATGGAGTCGGCGCCGCCGGAGCACGCCACGAGCACGACCGGCGACGACGGGCGGTCGTACAGGGGCTGCTCGGAGGGCTCGGGAGCCCCGGTGGTCGTCCGGTGGTCGTTGAGGATGTCGTGGAGGGCGCGGCGGACCGCCAGGCGTATCGCCGCGACCGCAGGATGGGGACCCATGTCCGGTTCCCTTCATGAAGTTTTCGGGGGTGAGCCCGAGGTTGGTCACTCAGAGTGTGTAGATGGTGACAGAACCGGGCCGTTCCCCGAGCATCGCACGCCTACCCATGCCCCACGGTCCCTCGGACGGGTGATTGAAGGGGCGTTCGTCTGCCGTCGGCCGGAATCGGTTCACGACCTTCCCACGGTGTTCACGACTCGCTCTTGCGGTGCACCCGCGCGACCCAGTCCGCCGGTTTGGCGATCTCCGCCTTGGTCGGGAGGGTGTTGGGGGACGTCCACACTCGGTTGAAGCCGTCCATGCCGACCTGTTCGACGACGGCCCGTACGAACCGCTCGCCGTCGCGGTACTGCCTGAGTTTGGCGTCCAGACCCAGCAGCTTGCGCAGGGCCATGTCCAGTCGCGAGGCGCCCTTCGCGCGGCGCTGCTGGAACTTCTCGCGGATCTCGGAGACGGACGGCACCACGGCCGGGCCCACCCCGTCCATCACGAAGTCGGCGTGGCCCTCCAGGAGGGACATCACGGCGGTGAGCCGCCCGAGGATCTCGCGCTGCGCCGGGGTCTGCACGATCTCGACGAAGGAGCGCCCGCCGTCGTCCTCCTCGGCCTCGGGGCGTGAGCCGGCGAGGGACTGGGCGGCCTCGCGGATGCGCTCCAAAACCGTCATGGGGTCGACGTCGGTCTCCCCCAAGAACGACTGGATTTCACCCTCGAGGTGGTCGCGCAGCCAGGGCACCGCGCTGAACTGCGTGCGGTGCGTCTCCTCGTGCAGGCAGACCCAGAGGCGGAAGTCGTGGGGCTGTACGTCGAGTTCGCGCTCCACGTGCACGATGTTCGGGGCGACGAGAAGCAGCCGGCCGCCGCCGTGCTCCCCCGCCGGGAGTTCGCGCGTCGCCGGGGCGAAGGTCTCGTACTGGCCGAGGACCCGGGAGGCCAGGAAGGACAGCAGCATCCCGAGTTCGACGCCGGTGACCTTGCCGCCCACTGCGCCGAGGACCGCGCCGCCGGGGGTGTTGCCACGCCGCTCCTGCATCTTGTCGAGCAGCGGTTTGAGGATCTCCCGGAAGCCGGCGACGTTCGCCCGGACCCAGCCGGGGCGGTCGACGACGAGGACCGGGGTGTCGTGGGTTTCTTCCGTCCCCATACGAGTGAAGCCCCGGACGTGTTCCTCCGAGGCCTTGGCATGCCGGCGCAGTTCCGCGACGACGGCCCGGGCCTCGTCGCGGCTCACGTCGGGGCCCGGCCGCACGAGCCGGGTCGCGGTCGCCACCGCGAGATTCCAGTCGACCATCTCGGCACCACCGATGCTCGTCATGCGTCAACCGTACGTGAGCGTTCCCACTTGGGGCAGGCCGTGTGGGCTGGCGGGGGTGGACGTCGGTTCGGGTCCGGCGTCAGCCGCAACCGCACGCCGCCAGCGCCGTGGCGGTCTTGTCCAGGGCCGACTGGGCCTCCGACGGGCTGGTCGTGTCGAACGCCAGGAACGCAAAGGCCAGCAGGCGGCCGTCCTGGTCGACCACCGTTCCCGCCAGCGTGTTCACGCCGGTCAGGGTTCCTGTTTTCGCTCGTACGACTCCTGCCGCGCCGTTCGTGTAGCGGCTGGTCAGGGTGCCGGTGAAGCCTGCCACCGGGAGGCCCGTGAGGACCGGGCGGAGTTCGGGGCGGGATGGGTCGCCCGCCTTGACGAGGAGGGCCGTGAGCAGGTCGGCCGTCAGTCTGTCGTCGCGGTCGAGGCCGCTGCCGTCGTGGAACTCGGCGCCCTTGAGCGGGAGTTCGAGCTTCTTCAGCTGCGCTGCGATCGCGGAGGCGCCGCCCCCGAAGCTCGCCCGGCCGCCCGTCGCGGCGGCGGTCTGGCGGGCCAGTGCCTCCGCGATGTCGTTGTCGCTGTTGGTCAGCATGCGTTCGACCAGGTCCGAGAGGGGCGGTGAGGCGACCGAGGCCAGCGGCTCCGCGCGGTCGGTCGCCTTGGACGGCCCGGGAGACGTGGTCTTGATGCCGTGGTCCCCGAGGAACTCCCGGAACCTGCGGGCCGCGTCCGCCGCAGGGTCCGTCACGCGCGGGGCCGGGCCGCTCGTCGAGTCGTCCGTGCGTCCCTCGTCGGCCATCAGGGCGCTGACCGGCGCGAGGTTGTCGTTGATGCCGATGGGGTGGATCAGGGAACCGGCGTACAGGGTGGTGTCGTAGGAGAGCGTGACCTCGTGGATGTCGCGCTTCTCGAGCGCGGCCGCCGTCCGGTCGGCCAGGTCGCGCAGGCTCGCCCAGCCCTCGGCCTCCTTGTGGGCCGTCAGGGTCGGGTCACCGCCGCCGACCAGGACGAGTTCCCTGGTGTCGGGCTCCAGGGCCGTGCGGGTCGTCAGGCGGTGATCGGCGCCCATCGCGGAGAGCGCGGCGACCGCGGTGGCGATCTTCGTCGTGGAGGCGGGGGTCAGGGCGTCGTCGGCGCCCGTGCCGTAGAGGCGCTTGCCGCTGGCTACGTCGACGACCGCTGCGGTGTGGCGGCTGCCGAGCGCCGCGTCGTTCAGGAGGGGGCGCAGAACCTCGGAGAGGGCGGTGCCGGTCGGGGCCGACTTCACGGTGTTCGCGGAGCCGCCGAGGCCGGTCAGGACGGACCCTGCGCTGGGGGCGGGCCGGGGGATCCCGGTGGCCGTATCGGACGTATCGGAATTACGACCGTGATCTGTGCCACCCGTGCCTTCCAGGGCGACCGCTCGATCCGCCTCGGCCGTACGCTGACCGGTGGAGTCCCAGGGGCCGGCGGCGGTCGCCACTGTGGCGGCCAGCGCCAGACCGGCGGTGGCCGCGCCCGCGGTGTACTGCCAGGTCCTGACGGTCTTCGGCCGCGTGAACCGGACGGACCGCACGCGTGCGAGCTGCGGTTTCGTGGCGGCCGCGGCTCGTTCGAAGCCCGGTCGCACGGCGTTCGCGGCTCGTTCGAGATGCGGGCGTACGGTCCCGGCGGCCCGTGCCAGATGCGGTCGTACGGCGTTCGCGGCCCGCGCCACATGCGGTCTCGCGGCCCGCCAAGGCCTCAGCTCAGGCACGACCACCAGCCCCTTTCGCGATCACACACCTGCGTGAGGGACACTTAATCACCAGAACTATGTGCTGATCATGGAGGAGCCACCGGTGGAGTTCGACGTCACGATCGAGATTCCGAAGGGTTCGCGGAACAAGTACGAGGTGGACCACGAGACCGGTCGGATCCGCCTGGACCGTCGACTCTTCACCTCGACCGCCTACCCGACCGACTACGGCTTCGTCGAGAACACCCTCGGCGAGGACGGCGACCCGCTGGACGCGCTGGTCATCCTGGACGAGCCGACGTTCCCGGGCTGCCTCATCAAGTGCCGCGCGATCGGCATGTTCCGAATGACGGACGAGGCCGGCGGCGACGACAAGCTGCTGTGCGTTCCGGCGACGGACCCGCGCCAGGAGCACCTGCGCGACATCCACCACGTGTCCGAGTTCGACCGCCTGGAGATCCAGCACTTCTTCGAGGTCTACAAGGACCTGGAGCCCGGCAAGTCCGTCGAGGGCGCCAACTGGGTGGGCCGTACGGACGCCGAGATCGAGATCGAGCGGTCCTACAAGCGCTTCAAGGAGCAGGGCGGCCACTGAGCCCCCGGCAGTCTTTTCGGGCCGCACGCGTACGCGTGCGGCCCGTTCGCTTCTCTGTGCGCATACTGGGGCTTGCCGCACGCGTCGTACAGGGAGCATTACTCACGTGACGGATTTGGAGGACCGCAAGCCTCAGTCGGACGAGGCCAGGGGTGCATTCGATCCCGAGATCACATCCGAGTTCGCCGTTCCGGCGGGGCTCGCCGCCCCCAGAGCCGTCGCCGAGCCGGAGACCACGTCCGAGTTCGCCGTCCCGGACGGCCTGGACGTCCCGCAGCTGCCGGGTGCCGAGCCCGAGGGGTCCGCGTTCACCCTGCCGAGCACCTACAGCGCCCAGCAGGCCCCGGCCGCGTTCACGCCGGCGACCGGCGTCCCCGTGGTCAGCCTCACCAAGGACGCGCCCTGGCAGGACCGGATGCGCACGATGCTGCGCATGCCGGTGGCCGAGCGGCCCGCGCCGGAGCCGAGGGGCAAGGCGGAGGAGGACGGTCCGGCCGTCCCCCGCGTGCTCGACCTGACACTGCGCATCGGCGAGTTGCTGCTGGCGGGCGGCGAGGGCGCGGAGGACGTGGAGGCGGCGATGTTCGCCGTCTGCCGGTCCTACGGGCTGGACCGCTGCGAGCCGAACGTCACCTTCACGCTGCTGTCGATCTCGTACCAGCCCTCGCTCGTCGACGACCCGGTGACGGCCTCGCGGACGGTGCGGCGCCGGGCCACCGACTACACGCGGCTGGCGGCCGTGTTCCAGTTGGTGGACGACCTCAGCGACCCGGAGACCAGCATCTCCCTGGAGGAGGCCTACCGGCGGCTCGCCGAGATACGCCGCAACCGGCACCCGTACCCCACCTGGGTGCTGACCGGGGCGAGCGGGCTGCTCGCGGGGGCGGCCTCCGTGCTGGTCGGCGGTGACCTGATCGTGTTCGTCGCGGCCATGCTGGGCGCGATGCTCGGCGACCGGCTGGCGTGGCTGTGCGCGGGGCGCGGGCTGCCGGAGTTCTACCAGTTCACGGTGGCCGCGATGCCGCCGGCCGCGATCGGGATCGCGCTGACCGTGGCCCACGTGGACGTGAAGGCGTCCGCGGTGATCACCGGTGGGCTGTTCGCGCTGCTGCCGGGGCGGGCGCTGGTGGCGGGTGTGCAGGACGGGCTGACCGGGTTCTACATCACCGCGTCGGCGCGGCTGCTGGAGGTGATGTACCTCTTCGTCGGCATCGTCGTGGGCGTGCTCGTGATCCTGTACTTCGGGGTGAACCTGGGCGCCAAGCTCAACCCCGACGCGGCCCTGAGCATCACTCCCCGGCCCGGCTGGCAGATCGGCGCCTCGATGCTGCTGTCGCTGACGTTCGCGGTGCTGCTCCAGCAGGAGCGGTCGACCGTGCTGTGGGTGACGCTGAACGGCGGTGTCGCCTGGTCGGTGTACGGCGCGCTCCATGACGCCGGTGGCCTCTCGCCGGTTGCTTCCACGGCTGTGGCGGCGGGGCTGGTGGGGCTGTTCGGGCAACTGCTGTCGCGGTACCGGTTCGCGTCCGCGCTGCCCTACACGACGGCGGCGATCGGGCCCCTGCTGCCCGGATCCGCCACGTACTTCGGGCTGTTGTCCATCGCGCAGAACGAGGTGGACAAGGGACTGGTGTCCCTGGCCACGGCGGCTTCGCTGGCCATGGCCATCGCGATCGGGGTCAATCTCGGGTCGGAGATCTCGCGGCTGTTCCTGCGGATTCCCGGCGGGGCTTCGGCGGCCGGGCGCCGGGCCGCCAAGCGGACCCGAGGGTTCTGAGTGCCTGCTAGTAGCCCTGGTTGTACGGGTGCTGCTGGTTCTGCTGCCCGCCGTACTGCTGCGGGTACGGCTGCCCGCCGTACTGCTGGTTCGGGTCGTACGGCTGCTGCTGCGGCTGCTGGTAGTGCTGCCCGTAGTCCTGGTCGGCCGGCGGGATGCGGCGCAGCTGCGTCGTCGCGTCGTCCATGACCGGGGGCCGCCGGTGCTGGGCCGGAGCGGGCTGCTGGGGGTTCTTCCTGGCCTTGGAGCGGGCGCGGAGGAACTCGATGATGATCGGGATCACCGAGACGAAGACGATCAGGATGAGGATCGCCTCGATGTTCTTGTGGACGAAGGCCACATTGCCGAGCCAGGAACCCAGCAGGGTCACGCCCGCGCCCCAGAGCACGCCGCCGATGACGTTGAACGTGATGAACGAGCGGTACTTCATGCCGCTGACGCCGGCGATGATCGGCGTGAAGGTGCGCACGATGGGCACGAAGCGGGCCAGGACCAGGGACTTGGGGCCGTACTTCTCGAAGAACTCGTGCGCCTTGACCACGTTCTCCTGCTTGAAGACGCGGGAGTCCGGGCGGGTGAAGAGCGAGGGGCCGACCTTCTTGCCGAAGACGTAGCCCGCCTGGTCGCCGAGGATCGCGGCGACGCAGATCAGCAGGATCGCCGCCCACAGCGGGAAGTCCAGTGTGCCCGCGGTGATCAGCAGGCCGCAGGTGAACAGGAGCGAGTCGCCCGGCAGGAAGAAGCCGATGAGCAGGCCCGACTCCGCGAAGACGATGAGGAGCAGGCCCCAGATGCCGAACGTGTCGAGGAGATGGTTCGGATCCAGCCAGCTCGGGCCGAGGGCAAGCGTCGTCACGGTTCCGGGCTCCTGAGGGATGGGGGCGAGTACGGCGTACTCGTGCGGCCGCACAAAGCTATCAACGCCATGTGTCCTCCCCAGGTTCCCCCGGTGTCCACGGGATGCACTGTGGGCCGCCTGGGGCGAAGCTGTGAGCCATGGGTATCGACGAATACGGCGGCGGCCAGGGGCCCCAGCCGGACGTGCTGGTCGTGACGACGAACGACGTTCCCGGTTTCCGGGTGCAGGAGGTTCTCGGTGAGGTCTTCGGGCTGACGGTGCGCTCCCGCCATCTGGGCAGCCAGATCGGTGCGGGGCTGAAGTCGATGGTCGGCGGTGAGCTCAAGGGGCTCACCAAGACGCTCGTGCAGACCCGCAACCAGGCCATGGAGAGGCTCGTCGAGCAGGCACGCGCGCGTGGGGCGAACGGGGTCCTGATGTTCCGCTTCGACGTGACCGAGGCGGCGGACGTGGGCACGGAGGTGTGCGCCTACGGCACGGCCGTGGTCCTGGCCCGGGAGTGACCCTCGGGGTCCCGGGCCAGGTCACTAGGAGGTGTGCCGGGACGCGTTCGCCTTGATGGCGTCCCTGAGGTGTTCCGCGAGACCCGGGCGCATGGCGTCGTAGAACGCCTTGAAACGCTCGTCGGAGACGTACATGTCGCCCAGACAGCGGTGCATCTCGTACGGGCACTCGTAGAACCACCTGCTGATGTGCTGCCGGTGTTCCTCGGCCAGGTCCGTCGCGGCCTCACCGGCCGCCGGTTCACCGGCGGCCACCAGGGCGGCGTAGCGCTCGCTCCAGTCGTCGACCTCGGCCTGCAGGCGCTTCCAGTCCTCCTTGGTGTAGGTGGCCGCGCGGCGCTGCGACTCGGCGTACGCCTCGGTGCCGCCCCAGCGCGCTTCCGCCTCCTCGGCGTACTGCTCGGGGTCCTTGTCGCCGAATACCTCGAACCGCTCCTCGGGCGTGAGATTGATGCCCATCTTCCGTGCCTCCATGGCGTGCTCCACGGCCGCCGCCATCTTCTGCAGCTTCTCGATCCGGGCGGTCAGCAGCTCGTGCTGGCGGCGCAGATGCGCGCGCGGGTCCGCGTCCGGGTCGTCGAGCAGTGCGGCGACCTCGTCGAGCGGGAAGCCGAGCTCCCGGTAGAACAGGATCTGCTGCAGCCGGTCGAGGTCGGCGTCGCTGTAGCGCCGGTGGCCCGCGTGGCTGCGCTCGCTCGGGGCGAGCAGGCCGATGTCGTCGTAGTGGTGCAGCGTGCGCACCGTGACGCCGGCGAAGCCCGCGACCTGTCCCACGGAGTAGCCGATCCGTCCTGCCGAGTGGCTCACTTCGTCCGCTCCCTTCTCGGTACGCACTCCACGGTGGGTCCTCACGTCACGTGAGGTGCAAGCCGCACACAAGTCCCGCTTCAGGACGTCTTCGAGATGTTGAGTCAGTTTTGTCCCCTTATGGTGAGCCCGTGGCCCCCGACACCGCGCAGCAGGCGCCCGCCGCACCCGCGCGCGCGTTGCTGCCGCTGATCCTGCCCGCTCTGGTCGTGGGCGTGGGCGCGAGCCTGCTGTTCGTCGGGGTGAGCGAGGCGGCCGAGCAACTCCAGCACGTGCTCTGGGAGAACCTGCCGGACGCCCTGGGGGTGGGCCGGTACTCCGTGCTCTGGGTGCTCGTCATGCTCACCGCGACCGGGGTGGCGGTCGGGCTGGTGGTGTGGAAGGTGCCCGGTCATGCGGGGCCCGATCCGGCGACCGTGGGGCTGGACGCTCCGGTGCTGCCGTCTGCCGTGCTGCCGGGGCTGCTGCTGGCGACCGCGCTGATGCTGGCGGGCGGGCCGAGCCTCGGTCCGGAGAACCCGATCATCGCGGTGAACGTGGGGCTCGCCTTCTGGCTCGGCAGACGCCTGAGCCCGCGGCTGCCGGGCGGACTGTGGCCGGCGCTCGCGGAGGCGGCGACGATCGGCGCGCTGTTCGGGACGCCGGTGGCGGCGGCGCTGGTCATCTCCGAGGCGCTGGCCGGGCGGCAGTTGCAGGGGAAGCTGTGGGACAACGTGTTCGGGCCGCTGATGGCCGCCGCGGCCGGAGCCATCACGACCACCCTGGTGGCGCATCCGACCTTCGACCTGGATCTGCCCGCGTTCGGCCGGCATCCCAGCGGGGGCGATCTGCTGGCCGCCCTGGTGATCGCCCCGCTCGCCGCGGTACTCGGCATGTGCGCGGTCTACGCCTTCCCGTACGTCCACGGAGTCTTCCGGCGCCTCGGGCACCCGATGGTGGCGCTTCCGGCCGGCGGGCTCGTCCTGGGGCTGCTGGGGATCCTGGGCGGGCATCTCACGCTCTTCAAGGGGCTGGACGAGGTCGCGGAGCTGGCACGGGATCCCGACGGCCGGTCGGCGGGCGCGTTCGTCGGGATGGCGGTGGTGAAGCTGGCCGCGCTGCTCGTGGCCGCGTCCTGCGGCTTCCGGGGCGGGCGGATCTTCCCGGCGGTGTTCGTGGGCGCCGCGTTCGGGCTGGGTGCGCACGCGCTCGTGTCCGGTGTCCAACCGGCGCTCGGTGTCGCCGCGGGCGTCCTGGGCATGCTGCTCGCCGTCACCCGGCAGGCCTGGGTGAGCCTGTTCACGGCCGCCGTGCTGGTGTCCTCGCCCACGATCCTCGCCCTGCTGTGCATCGCCTCGCTGCCCGCCTGGCTGCTGGTGACCGGCCGGCCCCAGATGCAGCTGCGCGACGACGGAACTCCGCTCCGCTGACATCCGTTCCTCAGACGAGACGAGGTGATACCCATGCCGCTCCACAAAGGTTCCGAGAAGCCCGACGAGCGCCCGCTGTCGGTCAACCCCTTCTTCGGGGAGGCCAATCCGGTCGGCGGCATGACCCAGGCACCGCCCAAGCACCGCCTCCCGGACGCCCCGCTGCCGCCGATGACGGCGTACCAGCTGGTGCACGACGAGCTGATGCTGGACGGCAACTCCCGCCTGAACCTGGCCACTTTCGTCACCACCTGGATGGAGCCGCAGGCCGGCGTCCTGATGGCGGAGTGCCGGGACAAGAACATGATCGACAAGGACGAGTACCCGCGCACCGCCGAGCTGGAGCGCCGCTGCGTGGCGATGCTGGCCGACCTGTGGAACGCACCGGATCCGTCGGCCGTCGTGGGCTGTTCGACGACCGGTTCGAGCGAGGCGTGCATGCTCGCCGGGATGGCCCTCAAGCGGCGCTGGAGCAAGCGGAATGCGTCCCCTGCCGCCCGCCCGAACCTGGTCATGGGGGTCAACGTCCAGGTCTGCTGGGAGAAGTTCTGCAACTTCTGGGAGGTGGAGGCCCGGCTGGTCCCCATGGAGGGCGACCGCTTCCACCTCGACCCGCAGGCCGCCGCCGAGCTGTGCGACGAGAACACCATCGGGGTCGTCGGCATCCTGGGCTCGACCTTCGACGGCTCGTACGAGCCCGTCGCCGACCTGTGCGCGGCACTCGACGCCCTCCAGGAGCGCACGGGCCTGGACATCCCGGTGCACGTCGACGGCGCGTCCGGCGGCATGGTCGCGCCCTTCCTCGACGAGGACCTGGTGTGGGACTTCCGCCTCCCGCGCGTGGCGTCGATCAACACCTCGGGGCACAAGTACGGGCTGGTCTACCCGGGCGTCGGCTGGGCGCTGTGGCGCGACAAGGAGGCGCTCCCCGAGGAACTGGTCTTCCGGGTCAACTACTTGGGCGGCGACATGCCGACGTTCGCCCTGAACTTCTCGCGCCCGGGCGCCCAGGTGGTCGCGCAGTACTACACGTTCCTGCGGCTGGGCCGCGAGGGCTACCGGGCCGTGCAGCAGACGACCCGGGACGTGGCCCGGGGCATCGCCGACCGGGTCGAGGCGCTCGGCGACTTCCGGCTGCTGACCCGGGGCGACGAACTGCCGGTGTTCGCGTTCACGACGGCTTTGGGCGTGGAGTCGTACGACGTCTTCGACGTGTCCCGGCGGATGCGCGAGAAGGGCTGGCTGGTGCCCGCGTACACCTTCCCGCCGAACCGCGAGGACCTGTCCGTGCTGCGGGTGGTGTGCCGCAACGGCTTCTCGGCCGACCTCGCCGACCTGTTCATCGAGGACCTGACCCGCCTGCTGCCGGAACTGCGCCGGCAGCCGCAGCCCCTGACCAGGGACAAGGGGGCGGCCACCGGCTTCCATCACTAGTTGCCTAGCGGCTCATGTGCGCGAACTTCCGCACCGCCACCGGGAAGAACACCGCCAGCAGCCCCAACGGCCATACGACGGCCGCCCACACCTGCCCCGGCTCCCCGCCCGGGCCGCCGAGCAGGTCTCGTACGGCCGTGGCGGTCTGGGACATCGGGTTCCACTCGACGACCGTGCCCAGCCAGTCGGGCATGGACTTCGGGGTGGCAAGGGCGTTGGACAGGAAGCCGACCGGCCAGACCAGAATCTGCACGGCCTGCACCATCTCCGGCTTCCCGGCGACCAGCGCCAGATGGATGCCGATCCACAGCATGGCGAAGCGGAGCAGCAGCAACAGGCCCACGGCGCCCAGGAATTCGGCCGCGGACCCGTGCGCGCGCCAGCCGAGCGCGTACCCGACGCCGATCAGGATCGTCAGCCCCAGCGCCGACTGGAGCATGTCGGCGGCCGAACGCCCCACCAGGACCGCCCCGTTGGCCATCGGCAGCGAGCGGAATCGGTCGATCACGCCCTTGTCGAGGTCCTGGGTGACGGCGAGCATCGTGCCCTCCAGGCCGAAGGCCATGGTGAGCGCGAGCATGCCGGGAACCAGGTAGTCGCGGTACGCGCCGCTCACCCCTCGGCCGCCGCCGATCAGGTACGCGAACATCAGCAGCAGCATCACCGGGAAGACCAGCCCGACGACCAGCCGGCCCGGCTGCCGCGCCCAGTGGGCGAGTTCACGGCGGGTCATGGTCCAGGAGTCGGTCAGTGCGTACGTGGTCACGCGGCCTCCTCGACTCGGTGGTCACCGGTGAGATGGAGAAACACCTCGTCCAGCGTCGGTCGGCGCAGCGCGACGTCCTCCGCCTCGATACCGGCCTCCTCCAGGGCCCGTACGACACCGGATAGCGCGGACATGCGGTCGGTGACCGGGGCGCTGAGCAGACGGCGGTCGGGGTCGACCGAGATGTCGGGCTCGGGAATGGGCAACAGGGCGACCGCGGCGCCCAGTTGACCGGCGTCGCGCAGGACGACGTCGATGCGGTCGCCGCCGATGGCCGCCTTGAGCTCGTCCGCCGTACCCTCCGCGATCACCCGGCCGGCGTCGACGACCGAGATGCGGTCGGCGAGTTGGTCGGCCTCCTCCAGGTACTGCGTCGTGAGCAGGACCGTCGTACCGCCGCCGACCAGGGAGCGGACCGATGCCCACACCTCGGCGCGGCCGCGGGGGTCGAGGCCGGTCGTCGGCTCGTCCAGGAACAGCACCTCCGGGTCCCGGACCAGGGAGGCGGCCAGGTCCAGACGGCGCCGCATGCCGCCGCTGTAGGCGCGGACCGGCTTGCGGCCGGCGTCGGCGAGGCCGAAGCGCTCCAGGAGTTCGCCGGCACGCACGCGCGCGTGCCGTGCGCCCAGGTGGTACAGGCGGCCGAACATCTCCAGGTTCTGCCGGCCGCCGAGTTCCTCGTCGAGGGCCGTGTGCTGACCGAGCAGGCCGATGCGCAGGCGCACCGAGCGGGCCTCGGCCACCACGTCGTGCCCGGCCACCTCGATGCGGCCCGCGTCGGGCCTGAGCAGGGTGGACAGGATCCGGACCAGGGTCGTCTTGCCCGCACCGTTCGGGCCCAGGACTCCGTGCACCGTGCCGCGGGCGACCGTGAGGTCGAGCCCGTCCAGTGCGTGTTTCTCGCCGTACTTCTTGTGTGCTCCGTCGACGGTGATCGCCGCGTCGGCCACTGCCACTCCCTCACTAGTCAAAGTTGACTACCTAGGAAAGCTAACGCCGGAGTCCCGATTGGTCAAACTTGATTAGCGATCGTCCTCCGGGTGCCGCTCCCCGGTCGCGTACGGATTCTTCTGCCCCTCCACCAGGACGCCGACGAAGGGCTCGCCCTCCCCCGCGAACGTGTACGCCCCGCCCTCGATCCGGCCGATCAACCCCTGGGTCCACTCGGCCTCGGCGTCGGCCGTGTGGATCCAGAGGTTCATGATCTCGCCGATGTGGCCGAGCTGTTCGGGGCCGTCCTCGGGGATGTAGTGCTCGGTGACGGCCCCGCGCCACTCCTCGATGCGCCGGGTCCGCTCCTTCAGGAGGGACACCACCTCGGCGCGCGGCAGGTCGACCATGCAGCCGATGGCCGCCGACTTCACATCCATCTTCTGGTCGTAGGAAGTCAGCGCCTCGCGCACCAGCCTGAGGTACTCCTCGGTGCCCGCAGCGGTGATCTCGTACTCGGTGCGGGGCGGGCCGCCGGCCGTGGACGGTGCGATCTCGTGCGCGTGCAGCAGCCCTTGCTTGGCCATCTGCTTGAGCGCGTGGTAGATCGAGCCGGGCTTGGCGTTGGACCACTCGTGCGCGCCCCAGTACTCCAGGTCGTTGCGCACCTGGTAGCCGTGGGCCCGCCCGTGCTGGCGGACGGCGCCCAGCACGAGGAGACGGATCGCTGACATGGGGCCAGCGTAGGACCCGCGACGTCAGCCCCAGCTCGTGCCCTGCTCCTTGGCCACCAGCTCGAAGGCGGTGGCACCGTCCAGGGACTCCCGGATGATGTCGGCGTGACCGGCGTGCCGGGCCGTCTCGCGGATCAGGTGCAGACAGAGCCAGCGCACGGATACGCGGCCCTCCGGCGGGAACCACGGGTCGTTCGGCAGCGGGAAGGTGTCGTCGAGGCTCGGCACCGAGCGGATGTACGCCTCGGTCTCTGCGGCGACCTTCTCCCAGTACGCGAGCTGGGACGCGACGGTCTCGCCCTCGACGAGCTGGAACGTCTCGTGCCAGTTGGTCTCGTCCCGCTTGATCGCCGGCGGCTCCTGCTTGGCCCTGGCGATCCAGCCCTGCTCGACCTCGGCGACATGCTTCAGCAGACCGGAGAGGGACAACTCGCTGGCACTCGGCCTGCTCGCGGCCTGCTCCTCGGTGAGCCCGAGCAGCGCCCGGCGGATGCCGCCGCGCTGCTCCTCGATGAACGCGAGCAGCGCCCCGCGCTCGTCGCCCTGCGCCTCTGCCGGTACGTGCGTGACCATGACCGTCGCCTTTCGTCGGATCGGGACCTCGGGAGGCCTCCTGACACCGACGAAGCTACGGGGCGTTTAGGTCAGGTTCTGTCCTCAATCGGAGGCTGGCGCAAAGAGTGGCGGCCATGCACCCAGTGTGCACATGAGCACATGTCCGCCACCCTGCCGCGCGAAGCCTCGCTCAGAACGGGAACCCACTCCGCCCGTGCTGCACCGAGATCCACTTCTGCGTGGTGAAGCACTCGACGGTGCCCTCACCGTTGAGGCGGCCGACGCCGGAGCTCTTCTCGCCGCCGAAGGGGACGAGGGGCTCGTCGTGGACGGTGCCGTCGTTCACGTGGAACATGCCGGTGTCGATCTGCTTGGCGAAGGAGACGCCCCGCTCGATGTCACCGGTGTGGACGGCGCCGCTCAGGCCGTACGGCGTGTCGTTGACGATGCGTACGGCTTCCTCCTCGCCGTCGAAGGGGATGACGAAGGCGACCGGGCCGAAGACCTCCTGCCGGAGCAGGGCGGAGTCGGCGGGGACGCCGGTGAGGACGGAGGGCTCGACCAGGTTGTCGGTGGTCTCGCCGCGCACCAGGGCCGTCGCACCCTCGGCGATCGCCTGCTCGACCGTGGCCGAAAGGGAGTCCGCCTGCGAGGAGTTGATCACCGGGCCGATGACGGTCTGCGGGTCGCGCGGGTCGCCGACCTTGAGGGTCCTGACCTTGGCGACGAACTTCTTCGTGAACTCGTCGGCGATCGAGCGGTCCACGAGCACGCGGTTGGCAGCCATGCAGACCTGGCCCTGGTGGACGTAGCGGCTGAAGACCGCAGCGTCGACCGCGTAGTCGATGTCGGCGTCGTCGAGGACCACGATCGCGCTGTTGCCGCCCAGTTCGAGGACCGTGCGCTTGAAGTGCGAGGCGCAGACGGTGGCGACGTGCCGGCCGACCTTGTCGGAGCCGGTGAAGGAGATGACCTTCGGGATCGGGTGCTCGATGAAGGCGTCGCCGATCTCCGCGATGTCCGTGATGACGACGTTCAGGAGACCGGCGGGCAGACCCGCGTCCTCGAAGATCTTCGCGACCAGGGAGCCACCGGTGATCGGGGTGTTCTGGTGCGGCTTGAGGACCACGCCGTTGCCGAGCGCGAGGGCCGGGGCGACCGACTTGATCGACAGCAGGAAGGGGAAGTTGAAGGGGCTGATCACGCCCACGACACCGACCGGGACGCGGTAGAGGCGGTTCTCCTTGCCGTCCACCGGCGACGGGAGGATCTTGCCCTCGGGGCGCAGCGCCCACTGGATCGACTCGCGCAGGAACTCCTTGGCGAGGTGGAGTTCGAAGCCGGCCTTCAGATGCGTGCCGCCGAGCTCGGCGATGATCACCTCGGTGATCTCCTCCTGACGCTCCTCGATCAACGCAAGGGCCTTCTCCAGGACAGCACGGCGCGCATACGGGTTGGTCGCCGCCCACTGCTTCTGCACGCGGGCCGCCGACTTGTACGCGTCGTCGACCTCGTCGACCGTGGCTATCGTGATCGACGCCAGCTTCTCGCCGTCGTACGGGTTGAAGTCGATGATGTCCCAGGAGCCCGTGCCCGGGCGCCACTCACCGTCGATGTACTGCTGGGCCAGGTCGGTGAAGTACGACGACATGTGATCCCCAAATCACTAGCAGACACACGATCAACATCACGGTCTGATCACACGTCATCGTACTTGCGACGCAAGTGAGTTGGGGACTGAGAGCAAACTTATGGGGAGAACCCTAGGAAAGTTGGAGGAGACCTCGTAGAAGATCGCGGCTCTCGTCCAGTCCCGGGCTGTCCTGCTGGAGCTCCTTGAGGGCCTTCTCGTACTGGGTGACGTCCTCGCGCTTGTCCAGGTAGAGGGCGCTGGTGAGCTGCTCCAGGTAGACGACGTCGGTCAGATCGGACTCGGTGAAGCTGAGGATCGTGAACGCGCCGCTCTCGCCCGAGTGCCCGCCGAAGCTGAACGGCATGATCTGCAGCCGTACGTTCGGATGCTCGGAGATCTCGATCAGGTGCTGGAGCTGACCGCGCATCACCTGCCGGTCACCGTACGGGCGGCGCAGGGCCGCCTCGTCGAGGACGATGTGGAAGTCCGGGGCGTTCTCGGAGACGAGGTACTTCTGCCGCTCAAGGCGCAGCGCCACCCGCTTCTCGATGTCGGCCGCGCTCGCGCCCTTCATACCGCGCTGTACGACTGCACGTGCATACGCCTCGGTCTGCAGCAGACCGTGCACGAACTGCACCTCGTACGCCCGGATCAGGGACGCCGCGCCCTCCAGCCCCACATAGGTGGGGAACCAGCTCGGCAGCACGTCCGAGTAACTGTGCCACCAGCCCGCGACGTTGGCCTCCCGGGCGAGGGAGAGGAGCGAGGTGCGTTCCTGCTCGTCCGTGATGCCGTACAGCGTCAACAGGTCTTCCACATCACGCGTCTTGAAGCTCACCCGGCCCAGTTCCATCCGGCTGATCTTCGACTCCGACGCGCGGATCGAGTAACCCGCCGCCTCGCGCGTGATCCCACGCGCCTCGCGCAGTCGCCTGAGTTGCGAGCCGAGCAGCATGCGCCGCACCACCGATCCGGGCTCTCCCACGCTCACGTTCGCCAGCCTCCCCAACGCCTTCAGGGGCCGAAGTCTGCCACTAAAACACTCCGAGCAGTACTCGTCCGATTACAGAGAAGGAAAGAAGCCAAAGATTCTGCACAGGAACGAGGAAGGAGTTGGCAAGTAGGGGGAGAGAAGATGGCGGAAAAAATGGCCAACAAGCGGTACGGGAGGGTCCAATTCGGTCGCGTGCACGTGCATCTGCACCTTGCATCTGCACCGCGCATCCAAGACCATGGTCTCGCGCAACCGCTGCATCGCAACGACCGCGAATTCCCGGGAGTGCCTCGCATGGGGACGAATGGATCGACCATGCTCGAGCCGTTACGGCAGGGCCTTCCGCCGCTTGATCCCGCGGCCGTGTCCAACGCCGCCTCCTGCGCCCTTCCCGCCCGCTACGAGGCGGTCCGCGAGGCGAGACTCTTCACCCGCAGAACGCTGGACCAGTGGGATGCGGGCGACCGCTTCGACGACATCTGCCTGGTCGTCTCCGAGCTGGTCACCAACGCCCTGCGGCACGGCCTGGCGGCGACCGGCGCGCGCGTACCGGATCACAGCCCGAGCGTGCGGCTGCACCTGATGCGCTGGACCGAGCGGCTGGTGTGCGCGGTGCGCGACCCGAGCAACGACAGCCCGGTCGCGGGCGAGGCGGACGACTTCTCGGCGGAGTCGGGGCGCGGCCTGTTCCTCGTCGACTCCTTCGCCGACAGCTGGGGCTGGCACCCGCTCGCGGGCACGCTCGGCGGCAAGGTCGTCTGGGCGCTGTTCCGGCTGCCGCTGCCTCCGGCCGCGTCCGCCGACTGCTCGGAGTGAGCGGCCGCGGCGTTTTTTGACGCCGCGGTTCTACGCGCGTTACGGCGACGCGGCGGTCCGGGACGGCCCGGAGTGCCCTCTTCGTCAGCCCGCTATCAGGTGGTCGAACTCGCCGTCCTTGATGCCCAGGAGCATCGCCTCGATCTCCGCGCGCGTGTAGACGAGCGCGGGACCTTCGGGGAAGCGCGAGTTGCGTACGGCCACGTCACCGCCGGGCAGCCGGGCGAACTCCACGCAGGAGCCCTGCGAGTTGCTGTGCCGGCTCTTCTGCCAGGCCACCCCGTTCAGCTCCGTGGCTGCCATGCCGTTGTACACGTCGTTGTACACGTCGTGGTCCACAGGTCGCTCCCGGTGGTGCGGTGGCCTTGGGGCCAGTGATGCAGTGGTCAACTGGTCCGGATCATAGCTGTGTTCACGTGCGGATGCATGAGCAGATGCACGTGCACGCGGGGTGTTTCTGTGGTTACAGATGTGACGTACGTGGTGCTACACCCGTTCCAGCGCTTGCCCCAGAGCTCGCATCACATGCGTTCTCCAGCCCCCGCCCATGATCGTCCGGGCCATCAGCTGTGCGGGGTCGTCGGGGTCGAATCCTTCGTGCACTAGGAAGAGACGTGTACCGCGGCCTTCTTGTTCCAACTTCCACGTGATGGTCCAGTCCGCGGGATTGGCCGGATCGGCATCCGCCCAGCGGACGGAGAGCATCCGCTCGACGTCGTAGGCGAGGACCTCGACGTCCACAACACCGGAGAAGTCGGTGTTGGGCCGCGGTACGGAGGTGAGCCGGTATCGGTGGCCGATCTCGAGGCGGAAGTCCTCGGAACCGTGCATCTGCCACTGCACGAGCAGCTCGGGTTCGGTCAGGGCGCGCCAGACCTTGGCGGGCGGGTGCGGGAAGAACTGGTCGACGCGGACGACGGTGAGGTCGTCGTCAGGACCGTCGGAGGGTCGGCCGCCTGCTGGTTCGGTGCTCATGTCGGCCCATCGTCGGGCATGCGGTCGAGGAGGTCGCCGAGGCCCTTCAAGCGGTCGCGCCAGAACCGCTCGTACGGATGGAGCCAGTCCTGCACCTCGGCGAGGGGGGCCGCCTCGAGGCGGTAGATGCGCTGCCGGCCGGAGCGCTGCTCGGAGACGAGGCCCGCGTCGCGCAGCACCTTCAGGTGCTCGGAGAGGCTGGGGCGGCGCATGTCGAAGTGTTCGGCCAGCGCCTGGACGGGCTGGGGCCCGCCGTCGCGGAGCAGCCGCAGCACCTCGCGGCGGGTGGCGTTGGCGAGCGCGGCGAAGACGCGGTCCGCCACGGCCTCTTCGCGGGCCCCGGTTGCGGTCATGCCGGCCTTCCTACTGGTGTGCCTCCGTGAGCAGCAGCAGACCGTTGCCGTCGGGGTCCGTGAAGGACGCCATGCGGCCCCACGGGAGATCGTCGGGCCCCTGCACCGCGATCCCCGCCTCCGCGAGCCGGGCGCAGTCCGCGTCGACATCGGTCGTGACCAACATGATCCCCCGGGCCGAACCGGCCTCGAAACCGCCCATCCCGGGACCGGAAAGCGTGAAGACGGTCTGCGCTCCCTTCGGGGCCACCTGGAGCCAGCGCCCCTGCGGCATGTCCAGGTCGGCGGTGACCTCGAAGCCGAGGACGTCCGTGTAGAAGCGCAGGGCGCGGTCCTGGTCGGAGACGGGGAGGGTGACGAAGGAGGCGTGGGTGATGTTCATGGGCACGACGATAGGTAGGAGATTCCCTACATGTCAAACGTAGGGAATCTCCTACCCATTGGCGGTGCGCTCAGCGGCTGCCGTACGGCAGGAGTGCCATCTCCCGGGCGTTCTTGATCGCTCGGGCCAGCAGTCGCTGCTGCTGGGCCGTGACTCGGGTGACGCGGCGGCTGCGGATCTTGCCTCGGTCGGAGATGAACTTCCGCAGCAGATCGGTGTCCTTGTAGTCGATGTGCGTGATCCCGGCCGCGTCCAGTGGGTTGGGGCGGTCCTTGGCGGGCTTGCGGTCGGGCTTGCGGGCCATGGTCAGACCTCCAGGAGGGCGTCGAAGGCGGGCGGCAGTCGTTTCCAGGCGTCGCGCCCGGCGGCGTACTCGGCGTCGGTCAACAGGCAGGACTCCAGCAGGTGTTCGAGCCCGTGGCGGTCGAGGCCGGGTGAGGTGAAGACGAGGTGCTGGCAGCAGTCGCCGTGCTCCGCGTGCCAGTCCAGCGCGGCGGCGGCTCGCCGCACCGGCGGGACCATGTCCCAGGCGGCGTCGGGGAGCGCGGCCAGCCACGGCCCGACGCTCTCCACACACAGCGCCCCGCCCGCCGCGTCCCAGTGCAGCAGCGTGTCCGGCTTGTCGGCGAGCCAGAACCGGCCCCGACTGCGGGCAGCGGCGCAGGTCAGGTCCTCCAGCGCCGCGTAGAGCCGCTCCGGGTGGAAGGGGCGGGTCCGGTGCCATACGAAGGTGGAGACACCGTGGGCATCGGCCTCGGCGGGGAGGAGGGCACAGGCCGGGTGCTGGGCTGCGGCCGCCGCTTCGACGTCGAAGCCGGCGAGCGCCGCGCCCGCCAGGTCGCCGTGGCCGATGACGACCTGGCGGGCCGTCGGGTGCAGCTGCTCCAGCAGCTCGCGGTCCTCGTCGTCGGCCTCGGCAGATGCGGTGACGGCGAGGACGGGGGCGTACTCCAGCTGGCGCGCGAACGTGTCCGCGACCGTCCGCTGGTCCGTGGCCGCCGCGGCGAGGCCGCCCTCGGCGAGGTCGTCGCCGTTGCCGAGGCAGGGCAGGACGAGCGCCGGGTCGACTGCGGTGATGACGCCGGTGACCATCAGGCCACCGGCCACGACGACCTCGGCCATGGCCTTGGGCTCGACGGAGTCCCACAGCTCGACGACGGCGAGGCGGGTGCCCCCGGCGTCCGCGAGCCGGCGCAGCTCGGGGACGAGGTCCTCCCTGAGCGCGCAGCAGGCGCAGTCGTTGACGAGGGGCGTCTCGCCGGCCGACACGAGGCCGGTCGCGTCGCGGATCGTCCGCATGACCGTGCCCGCCGCGGCCGTCGCGAGGTCGTGGTGGAGTACGACGCTGCCGGGGACGTCGGCCAGCAGTTGGGCGACGGCAGCCTTGCGGGCGTCGGCGTGCAGGCCGCCGAGGATCACGACCGACAGGCTCACGCCCCGCCCCGCTTCCCGAACCGGCGCTCGAAGCGCTCCACTCGGCCGGCGGTGTCCAGGACGCGGGCCGCGCCGGTGTAGAAGGGGTGGCTGACGTTCGAGATCTCGACGTCCACGACCGGGTAGGTGTGGCCGTCCTCCCACTCGATCGTCTTCTCGCTCGCCATCGTCGAGCGGGTGAGGAAGGCGTGGTTCGCGGCGCGGTCACGGAAGACGACGAGACCGTAGGCCGGGTGGATTCCCTTGCGCATGGCGGTGGTTCAGCGCTCCTCTCGGAAGTCGACGTGGCGGCCGGCGACCGGGTCGTACTTGCGCACGATCAAGCGGTCGGGGTCGTTGCGGCGGTTCTTGCGGGTCACGTAGGTGTAGCCGGTCCCCGCCGTGGAGCGGAGCCTGATGACCGGGCGGAGTTCGTTGCGAGCCATGCTGGTACCTTACTGAAAATGAATTCCATTAGCGACCATCGCTTCAGGAGAGGTACGTCACCCATGTCCGCGCACTGCATGCTGACCGGCGCCCAACCCGGCTTCGGCAACCGCATCTCCCACTCCCACCGGCGCACTTCCCGCCGCTTCGACCCCAACATCCAGAGCAAGCGGTACTGGCTGCCGAGCGAGGGCCGGTACGTACGGCTGCGGCTGAGCGCGAAGGGGATCAGGACCGTCGACACGATCGGCGTCGAGGCGGCCGTGGCGCGGATCCGTGCCCGGGGGGTGCGGGTCTGATGGCGAAGAAGAGCAAGATCGCGAAGAACGGGAAGCGGCAGGAGACCGTCGCCCGCTACGCCGAGCGGCGCGCCGAGCTGACGGAGATCATCCGGCGCCCGTCGTCGACGGAGGCCGAACGGCTCGCCGCCCAGCAGGAGTTGCGGCGCCAGCCACGCGACGCGAGCGCGACGCGCGTACGCAACCGGGACCAGGTGGACGGGCGGCCGCGCGGATACTTCCGGGCGTTCGGGCTGTCGAGGGTCTCGCTGCGGGAGCAGGCGCATGCGGGGTACTTGCCGGGGGTGCGCAAGTCGTCCTGGTGAGCGCGGGTGGGTCTCGTGAATCTCACAGCCGCTCCCCATGGTCCGGACGGCCGTCCCTGGTAGCTTGCTGCGGGCGTTCGGGCCGTGCGGCCCGGCCCACCGGCTACGGCTTGCTACTGCTCGTTGCTACTGCTTGGGAGCTACCAGTGACTTCGGCGACCTTCACGCGTCCCTCTCGCACGGTGTCGCGCCGGCCGGTGCGGATCGCGGCGGCGGCCGCGGGGCTGGCGGCGGCGCTCGTGCTGACCGCATGCAGCAGCGGCGGCGACTCCGACGACGACTCCTCGTCCAGCCCCTCCCCCTCCGCGACCTCCACCGCGGACACCGGCGGCGGCACCGGCGGGACGACGACCGCGTCCGACAGCCTGCAGGGCAGCTGGCTCGCCACGACCGACGGCAAGGCCGTGGCGCTGGTGATCAACGGCAAGCAGGCCGGGCTCTTCTCGACCGGCGGGGCCGTGTGCAGCGGGACCGCGGGCAAGGAGGCCGGCATGCAGATGCTCCACCTGAACTGCACGGACGGCAGCAAGGCCCGGGGGACGGGCATGGTCGACTCCGTGACCAAGAGCTCGCTGCAGATCACCTGGTCCGGCAGCACCGGCAAGGAGACGTACACCAGGTCGGAGGGCGGGACGCTGCCGTCGGGGCTGCCCACGGCGAGTCTGGGGTCGTAGCCTCCCGACTCCCGAAGTCCGGGATCGTAGCTCCCCACCCCTTGGGACGTAGCTTTCCGGGGCCCCGACGAGTTGGTGGGGGCAGGCAACCGCTTCATGGGTCGGTGCGTGATGATCCATGCACGCGATCACCGGCGTCCCGCCCGCCCCAGAGCACCAGAGGAACCACATGCGCGCCATCCCGATCACCGTCGCCGCCCTCTCCGCGGCCCTTCTCCTGACCGCCTGCGACGACAACGGCGGTGACAGCGGCGGCGGCAAGAGCAAGGCCGGTGACGCCTGCACGCTGGACGGCGTCGGCGTGCAGGTCACGGCGAGCGCCGCACCGGCCGCCGGGGACACCGGCAACGTCACCGTCACGATCACCAACCGCGGCACCAAGTGCACGGTGAACGGCTTCCCCGGCGTCGACCTCGACGCCGGGGACACCTCGACCAAGGTCCCGGCCGACAAGGCGGCGAAGGCCCGGAAGCTGACCCTCGCCAAGGACGCGACCGCCTCCTTCACGATCACCTATGTACGCGGCGCGGCGGGCGGCAAGAAGAGCCTCCCGGTGAAGACGGCGAAGTTCAGCCTGCCCGGCTCCACCGCCGACCACAGCTTCACCTGGTCGTACGGCGAGGTCGCCCTCAAGAGCGACGCGGGCGAGCCGAACGCCTCGGTCACCGCCTTCGCGCAGGCCGGCGACTGACGTACGGAACAGCTCATGGAAGCCGCGGCCGGGCTCCCACCTGGGCCCGGTCCGCCGCCTCCGCGCCCTGTGTCCAGCCCGCCTCGTCGGTCACACCGCGCAGGCGGGTGGTGGTCGTCTGCGGGAACATGCGGTCCGTGTGCGCCGTGACGGCGACCTCGCGGGAGGCCAGGACCGGGAGCAGATCGTCGGTGACCTGCGTCTCGGCGGCGGCCGCGAGGCGGGTGCCTATGCGGTGGGCGTAGGCCGCGAAGAAGGACTGCCGGAAGGTCTTGGTGCGCTTGCGGCCGCCCGCCCGCTGGGCCGCCTCCGCCTTCGTCATCGCGTGCATGGCCTGTACGAGGAGCGAGGTGTGGAGCAGCTCGACGGCCTCCAGGTCGGCCTCGAAGCCGACGACCGTGGAGAAGCCCAGCGGTTCGTTCCACACCGCCCGGCAGTGGTTGGCCGTGGCGACCGCGTCCAGCAGGACCGCCTTGGCCTGCTCGTACGGCGCCTCGACGCCGATCCGGCAGGCGCCGGGCGCGTCGGGAGACGGTGCCTGCGCCGCGAGCAGCGCCTCGTCGATGCTGTGCCGGGCCGACAGCTCCTGCGCCTTGGCCGTGAGCGCCTCCGCCTCCTCCGGGAATCCGGTCGCCTCCGCCTTGGCGAGCAGCGCGCGGATGCGGGTGAGCATGCGGGACTCGGGCCTGGGCTGCCGGGTGGCCGTGGACTCGTGCTCCTCGAGGGGTTCCAGGGTCGGCAGGCGCAGCAGCACGCGGTACAGCTCCAGGACCGTGGTCGCATGCGTGAAGCGGTCGGTGCGGGGTGGGGTGTCGGCGGCCTGCTCGGCGAGTTCGTCCAGCTGAGCGCGCCAGCGGGGGCCGCGCCGCCGGTCGTCCGGCGCCTGCGCGCGGATCAGCGCCGATGCCAGATGTACGTGCACGTCGTCCAGCTCGCGCCGCACGATCCGTACGACGTCGGCGGGCTGCCAGCCGCGCCGCCAGGCCGCCGCCACGAACTCCCGGCCGCGGCGGGCGAGTTCGGCGTCCGCGGCCGGGTCTGCGGCCAGCAGGGACGCGCCCGTGTCGAGGGCGGTGTCGGTCTCGGCGTACAGGGCGGCCCGGAAGGCGCGTTCGACGGTGCTGGACGTAGTGCTGGTCACTCGTCGATCGTGCCACGCGGCACTGACAGCCGGATCAGCCGCGGATCAGGGCCTGTGTCCGGTCGAGGGCGTCGGGGGCCGGGCACGGGACGTCCGGGAGGACGCCGGTGCCCTCCCAGTTGGTGCCGGAGACCGGGTTGATCGAGCGGCCGACGGGGATGGTGGCCTCCAGGTTCGGGTGGACGGTCCAGCCCTCGCGCGGGTGGGCGCCGCCGCGGGTGGTCTCCCCCACGACGGTCGCGCGGCCCAGCTGCTGGAGGTCGTAGGCCAGTTCCTCGGCGGCGGAGAAGGTGCGGGGGCCGGTGAGGACGTAGACCGGCTTGGTGCCGCCGAAGCGGGCGCCGGGGACGTGCGGCAGGGTCCAGGACTGGTCGTAGCGGTCGCCCACGCGTGCGTACATGGTGTTGAGGTGGGTGCGCTCGTCCAGCAGGTAGCTGCAGACGAAGGCGACGGTGTCCGGGTCGCCGCCGGTGTTGGCCCTGAGGTCCAGGATCAGCGCGTCGGCGCGGGCGACCAGGGTGAGCGCGGCGGCGAGCGGCTCGGCCGACCAGGACAGCGGGAAGAGCGCGGGGGCGAGTTCGAGCAGGGCGGTTCCGCCGTCCAGCAGCTCGACCCGGGGCACGCCGCCCAGGGAGGCGTCGAACTTGCGGCGCATCTCGGCGGCCGCGGCCTCGCCCCGGCCCTGCGGCACCCGGTCGGGGTGGTACTTGAGGCGCAGGTGCAGGTCGCCGTTGACGGACTGCAGATCCGCCGTGACCAGGCCGCCGAGCTCCTCGGCGCTCTCCACGTCGTACGCCCCCTCCGCCAGGCGCCGGCGCAGCAGCGCGGCGAGCTGTTCGGCGACGTCCGGGAAGACGTAGTGCTCGGTGAGGAGCCGGGCCGTCTCGTCGACGACTGACGGAACGTCCGTGAGGGGGGCGGGAGTTGAGGACGGGGCGGGGTCTGCGGAGGAGCTCGTCGTCAGCGTGGTCGTCGTCATGGCAGGTGAGTCAACCACCGTCCACCTACGACTCACACGGCATTTCTCCGGACTCGTCTCACACCCCGAAATTCGGTCGCTCCCCTCCCCGGTGGGTTCGACCATGGCCGCATGGTGGACATGTCCTTGTACGCGGCGTATCTCGTCACCGCTTTCGCGCTCTGTATCACTCCCGGCCCCGACATGATGTTCATCGTTGCGATGGGCGGACGGGGAGGACCCACGGCGGGGGTGCTGGCGGCCCTCGGCACCGCCTGCGCGATGCTCGTGCACACGGCCGCCGCGGCGCTCGGTCTCTCGGCGCTGTTCACGACGGTTCCGACGCTCTATCACGTCCTGCGCTGGGCGGGCGCGGCCTATCTGCTGTACCTGGCGGTCAAGGCGTTCCGCGACCGCGGGACGCCGGCCGGGGAGGGCGCCGCACCCGCCGGGCCCGGCCGGCGGCGCGCCTTCTGGCAGGGAGCCCTCACCAACCTGCTCAACCCCAAGGCGATCCTCTTCAGCATCTCCTTCCTGCCGCAGTTCGTGAATCCCGAACTGGGGCACGTGCCCGGCCAGTTCATGGTCCTCGGCGTGACGATCGTCGTGATGGGCTTCGTCGTCGAGGGAGCCATCGGTCTGCTCTCCGGGAAGCTCTCCGCGCTGCTGCGCCGCAGCCGGCGGGTGGCGCGCGGGCTGAACATCTTCAGCGGAACGGTGTTCACGGGGCTGGCGGTACGGCTGGTGGCCACACCGAAGTAGGCACGCGCGCGTAAGGCATTTCGAGTGTCAACCCGGGGTTGACGGGTAATGGCTGTCAACCTACGGTTGACACATGTCGACGAACCCGACCACGTCATCCGTACGCCTCGACGACCTCATCGCGGCGATCAAGAAGGTTCACACCGAACCCCTCGACCAGCTCCAGGACGCGGTGATCGCCGCCGATCACCTCGGCGAGGTGGCCGACCACCTGATCGGCCACTTCGTGGACCAGGCCCGCCGCTCCGGGGCCTCCTGGACGGACATCGGCCAGAGCATGGGCGTCACCCGGCAGGCCGCGCAGAAGCGGTTCGTGCCGAAGGAGTCGACCGCCCTCGACCCGAACCAGGGCTTCGGCCGCTACACCCTGCGGGCCCGCAACGTGGTGATGACCGCGCACAACGAGGCCAAGGCAGGTCCCCACACCGAGGTCGTGCCCGCGCACCTGGTCCTCGGTCTGCTCGCCGAACCGGAGGGCCTGGCCGCCAAGGCGATCGCCGCGCAGGGCGTCTCCCACGACGCGGTGCGGGAGGCCGCGACCGCCGCGCTCCCGCCCGCCGCCGAGGAGGCCCCGGAGCTCGTCCCGTACGCCTCCGACGCCAAGAAGGTCCTGGAGCTCACCTTCCGCGAGGCCCTCCGCCTCGGCCACAACTACGTCGGCACCGAGCACATCCTGCTGGCCCTGCTGGAGTTCGAGCACGGCTCGGGAGTGCTGGCCGGCCTCGGCATCGAGAAGCAGCCGATCGAGGCCGAGCTCGCCAAGGCTCTGGAGAAGTACCTGCAGGCACCGCCCGAGCCGAGCTGAGGCCGTTGCCGCAGGCCGTTGTCAGACCCCCCTGCCACACTCGCAACCATGACCGACCGCTGGGCACTCGCCCCGGCCGAGGACGGTGGCGTGGAGCTCGCCCCCCTCGGTCCGGACGGGCTGCTCGCCGGGCCGGTCCTGTGGGAGCCCGACCTCGCGACGGCCGTGCGGGCCCGGCCGGAGGTCGCGCGATGGGTGTGGCGGTCCACGGCCGAGGTGTATCCGCGACTGCTCGCCACGGGGGTGCGAGTGGAGCGGTGCTACGACATCGAGGACGCCGAGACCCTCCTGCTCGGCCACGAGGGGCGGTACGGCGAGCCCCACTCGGCGGCCGCCGCCCTGGCCCGGCTGCGCGGCGGCCCCGTACCGCCCGACCCGCCCCAGCGCTCCGCCGAACCGGGCGCGCAGTCCCCGCTCTTCGAACCGCAGACCGTCCATGTGCCGCTGCCCGACCTCGTCGAGGTGTACGCCGAGCAGCAGCGCCGGCACGACACCACCGCGCACCCCGACCGGATGCGGCTGCTGACCGCGGCCGAGTCGGCGGGCATGCTGGTCGCCGCCGAGATGAACCGCGCCGGGCTGCCCTGGAGCGCCGAGGTCCACCGCCAGGTGCTGCACGAACTGCTCGGCGAGCGGTACGCGGGCGGTGGCGAGCCCCGGCGCCTGGCCGAGCTCGCGGACGAGGTGTCCGCCGCGTTCGGGCGCCGGGTCCGGCCCGATCTGCCGGCCGACGTCATAAAGGCGTTCGCGCAGGCCGGGATCAAGGTCAAGTCGACCCGGCGCTGGGAGATCGAGTCGGTCGACCACCCGGCCGTGAAGCCGCTGGTCGAGTACAAGAAGCTGTACCGCATCTGGGTCGCCCACGGCTGGTCCTGGCTGCAGGACTGGGTCCGCGACGGTCGTTTCAGGCCCGAGTTCATGGCGCACGGGACGGTCACGGGCCGCTGGGTCACCAACGGCGGGGGCGCCCTGCAGATCCCCAAGGTCATCCGGCGCGCCGTGGTCGCCGATCCGGGCTGGCGGCTGGTCGTCGCGGACGCCGACCAGATGGAACCGCGCGTGCTGGCGGCCATCTCCCGCGACCCGGGTCTGATGGAGGTGGCCGGCCGCGAGACCGACCTCTACCAGTCCGTCTCCGACCGGGCCTTCTCCGGCGACCGCGCCCAGGCCAAGCTCGCCGTGCTCGGCGCGGTCTACGGCCAGACCTCCGGCGACGGCCTGAAGAACCTCGCCGCGCTCAGACGCCGGTTCCCCAAGGCGGTGGCGTACGTCGACGACGCGGCGCGCGCGGGCGAGGAGGGGCGGCTCGTGCGGACCTGGCTGGGGCGGACCTGCCCGCCGGCGGCCGGGGCGGGCGACGACGCCTCCGAGGAGGCCGGCATCCCCCAGGACGAGCCGGCCGAGGCCCGGGCAGGCACCGAGTGGGTGCCGGGCTACGCCTCCACGAACACCCGCGCCCGCGGCCGCTTCGCCCGCAACTTCGTCGTCCAGGGCAGCGGGGCCGACTGGACCCTGCTGGTGCTCGCCGCACTCCGCCAGGCCTGCGCGGGCATGGCGGCCGAGCTGGTCTTCTTCCAGCACGACGAAGTGATCGTGCACTGCCCCGAGGAGGAGGCGGAGGCGGTCGTGACGGCGATCCGGGAGTCGGCGGAGCTGGCCGGACGGCTGACGTTCGGGGAGACGCCGGTGCGGTTTCCGTTCACGACGGCGGTGGTGGAGTGCTATGCGGACGCGAAATGAAGGGGGGACGGCGGTGGTTGACCTGTCGGCCGTTGCCCGGGCACGTGGCGATCAGCGGGTGTTCGTCCCGGTCAGCAGCTCTCTCAGCTCCGTCACCACGGCCTTCTCGTCCGTCCCGTCCAGCGCCTGGAGCGCCTTGCGCCACTCCTCGTACGCCTCCGCCGCGCGCCCGCGCTCCTGCAGCAGAAGCCCTTGCTGGTGGCGGGCGAGACCGCCGGTGTAGCGGTCGGCTCGCTCGTCCGCGCGGCGGAGCAGTTCGGCGCATTCACCTCCGGCCCGTTCCGTACGGCCGAGCAGGCGAAGTGCCCGCACCAGTCCCAGCCGGGTCTGCGACTCACCGTGCCAGTCGCCGTGGCCGCCGAGGACGCGCAGGCTCTCCTCGAAGTGCGGCAGGGCGGCTGCCGGTTCGCCGAGGGTGAGGTGGGCGTAGCCGATGTTGCAGTGCGCGGAGTGCTGCACGATCACGGCGCCGATCTCGGCCCCGATGGCGAGCGAGCGCCGGTGCTGCTCGATCGCGGCCCGCGGGTCGGTGTGCTCGTACAGGTTGCCGAGGTGGCTGTGGGTCACGGCCTCGCCGTACGGGTCGTTCAACTGCCGCGAGTACTCCAGGCTTTGACGCAGGGCCCGGCCGGACTCCGCGTAGCGGCCGAGTCCTTCGAGCAGCAGCCCGCGGTTGTTGAGGCAGCGCCGCATCCAGGAGACCCGGTCGAGCCGCCGCCAGATCGTCAGCGCCTGGTCGTTGAGGGTCAGGGCCTCGCTCTGCCGTCCGGTCAGGAAGTGCAGGCCGGCGAGGTCGCCCAGCGCGTAGGCCTCGGCCGCCTCGTCGCCGAGCCGCCGCGCGACGCGCAGGGCGGCCAGGCCGAGCACCTCCATCTCGGCGACACGGCCGCTGCGCTGCACATAGGGGAAGAAGAGGCGGACGAGTGCCGAGACACGGGCGGCCCTGCGGTCGTCGGTGTCGTCGGCGTACCGCTCCACCATCGTGACGACGTTCTCCAGCTCCGTGTCGCCCCAGGCGAAGGCCTGTTCGGCGGACTCGAAGAAGGGCAGGGCAGCGACCTCCGCCGCGTGGCCCGGCGGCTGGGCCGCGGTCGGGCGGCGGCGGTCGTCCTGGTCGAGACCCGGTTCGACGATCGCGGTGAGGGCGCGCTCGGCGACGGCCGCGTACCAGCGCAGGGCGGACTCGTCGATGTCGCCGTCGGCGGTGCCGCCGGCGAGTTCGTGGGCGAAGTCACGGACCAGGTCGTGGGGTGCGTAGCGGCCGTAGGCGGTCTCCTCCAGGAGGGCCACGTCGACGAGCCGGTCCAGCGCGGCCTCGGCGCGGCGCGCATCGGTGCCGGTGAGGCGGGCGATCAGGGGTGCACCGTACGCGGGCAGGTCGAGCGCACCGACGCCGCACAGCGCGAGCGCCGCGTCCCGGTCGGCCTCGCGCTCCGAGGCGGCGAGGGCGTCGTGCGCGACGGCCAGGGAGCGGCGCACGCTCAGGTCGTCGTACTCCAGATGATGCAACCGCCCTTCGGTGGCGGCCAGTTGACCGGCGAGCACGTCCGGCGTGAGGGCACGGCGCGCCGCGAGTCGGGCGGCGACGATGCGCAGCGCGAGCGGAAGGCGGCCGGTGAGTTCGACGAGGGGGTGAGCCGCGTCGAGGCCGTCCCGGCCGGAGACCGCCCGCAGCAGCGCCGCGCTCTCCTCGCCGCTCAGCGGGGTGAGCGGGAAGCGCCGGGCGCCGTCCAGGGCGGTCAGCGGTGAACGGCTGGTGACGATGACCGCGCAGCCGGAGCCGGCCGGCAGCAGCGGCCGTACCTGCGCGGCGCTGGCGGCGTCGTCCAGCACCAGCAGCGTGTGGGTCGGCGCGAGCAGGGAGCGCAGCAACGCGGCGGCCGCGTCCGGGTGTTCGGGGATGTGACGGGGCTCGGTGCCGAGGTCGCGGAGCAGGGCGGTGAGGGCCTGGGCGGACGAGAGGGGGGTCATGCCCGGGGTGGCGCCGTGCAGGTTGACGTAGAGCTGACCGTCGGGGAAGCGGTCCCGGAGTTCATGGGCGACGTGGAGAGCAAGGGCGCTTTTGCCTACGCCGGCCATGCCGCTGATGACGGCCACCGCGGGAGTCCGGCCGGGCTCGAGGGTGCCGCGGAGGTCGTCGAGGGTGGAGGTGCGGCCCGTGAAGTGGGCGGGGGGCGGGGGCAGCTGGGCGGGCCGGGGCGGTTGTGGGACGGCAGGCGCGGGGTCGTCCGTGCTGCCGCGCGGGGTGTCGTCCGCGCGCGTGGCACCCGGGTCCGCGGTGCCGGCGAGCACCTCGACGTGCGCCTCCCGCACCGCCGCACCCGGCTCTACGCCGAGCTCCTCCACGAGGCGGGTGCGCAGGTCGCGGTGGACGGCCAGGGCCTCGGCCTGGCGGCCGGTGCGGTGCAGGGCGAGCATCAGCTGACGGTGGTGGGCCTCCCGCAGCGGGTACTCGGCGGCCAGCGCCGCCAACTCCGGTACGAGACCGTCCAGTCGGGCGCCCTCGACGGCCAGCTCGGCGTCGTAGCGCCATTCCAGGAGGAGCAGGCGGGCCTCCTGCAGACGCGACACGAACGCGTATCCGCCCAGTTCGGCGGGGAGTCCGCTCAGCGGGGTGCCCCGCCACAGCGCGAGCGCGGAGGCGCACTCGCGCACGACCCGCTCCCAGTTGCGGGCCGCGTACGCGCCGCGCGCCGCGGCGAGATGCAGCTCGAAGACATGGACGTCCAGCTCGCCCTGCTCGACCCGCAGCACATACCCGGGCGGCACCGCCCGCAGCCGTTCGGGATCGTCGAGCAGCCGCCGCAGCCGGGCCACGTGGTTGTGCAGCGAGGCCTGCGCGGAGGCGGGCGGCGAGCCGCCCCACAGCGCGTCCTTGAGCGACTCGACGGAGACGATGCGCCCGGCCTCGAGCAGCAGGGCGGCGAGCAGGGCACGGACCTTGGTGCTGCCGATGGCTTTGACGTCGAGGCTTGCGAGGGGTTCCGCAACCTCGACGGCGCCACTTTGGTCGTCGTAGAGAACCGGCGGCCCCAGCAGTCCGAACCGCAGCCCGCGCCGCCTCACGCCGCCCACTGCCTTCCCGCGTCCTGGCGGATTCCCGCCCTCGTCACTACGGTTTCCCGCCACCCATTGCACGACGGTCCCTGGCGGAATCCCGCCACCGTTCCGGCTGTCCGGCGAGGGCACCAGCGACTTCACGCCAATCGGCCGACGCCGGAACGGGGAACCGTTGGCCACATGTTAGCGATCCGTTGGCGTGACCTGATGTGATCACTTCATCGGATCTGGCCCGGGGGCGCGCGCGTACGACGCGCAACTCGGGGGAGTGTCGCCGCCGCGGCCGGATCCGGGGGACGTCAGAGGGTCCCGGTCGGCGGAGGTGAACGACCGGGACCCTCGTCCCCTCTTCCGTGAGCTGTGCTTCTGCTCAGATGACGGGTGGCCGGCCCAGCCGCGAGAGCCGCCAGACGGTCCGCCAGCGCATGGGCCGCCGCTCGCCGGCCGGTTCCTTCAGCCCCTCCACGAATCCGCCGAACCAGGCGCGCAGCCCGGCCCGCGACCGGGTGCGCAGAAGCGTGAGCAGCGTCCAGATCCCCAGGTGTACGGGGATGAGGACCAAGGGCAGCCGGCGCCGCACCAGCCAGACCCGGTTCCGGGCGTTCACCCGGTAGTAGATGGCGTGCCGGGCGGGCGAGGTCTTCGGGTGCTGGAGCAGCAGTTCGGGCGCGTACAGGATCCGCCAGCCCGCGTCGGCCGCCCGCCAGGCCAGATCGGTCTCCTCGTGGGCGAAGAAGAACTCGGCGGGCCAGTCCCCGATCTCGTCGAGCATGGCCGTGCGGAAGGCGTGCCCGCCGCCGAGGAACCCGGTGACGTATCCGCCGCGCATGGGGTCGGAGGCGCCGACCCGGGGCACGTGCCGCTGCTGCGTCTCCCCGTGCTCGTCGGCGATCCGGAACCCGACGATGCCGAGCCGCGGGTCGGCGGCGAACAGATCCCGTACACGGCTGAGGACTTCGGCGTCGACGAGCAGCCCGTCGTCGTCCAGCTCCACCACGACATCCACGTCCCCGAACTCCCGCAGCTTGCGGAGCGCGACGTTCCGGCCGCCGGGACAGCCGAGGTTCTCGTCGAGTTCGAGGAGGGTGACCTCGCCCGGCAGCGACAGCCGCTCGGCGAAGTCGGGCAGCGGGCAGCCGTTCCCGACGATCACGATCCGTGCGGGGGCGAAGTCCTGCTTGGCCACGGACTCCAGCAGCGCGTCGACCTCGGCGGGCCGGTTCCCCATGGTCACCACGGCGACGGCGATCCTCGGCGCCCCCTGGTCTCCCATGCCCTCACCTCATCCCGGCCGCGGACAACATCGGCCGCGATGCTAGCCGTTCACGGTAAGGACTTCTTAAGTACGCTGATTCTTGGGTCAGGCGTGTCGGTTGATACGACGGTTCTCCTTGCGCCGTACGAACTTCAGCCCCGACCAGTCCTCCCCCAGCGCGGCGACCTTCACATCGACGACACCGAGCGGCAGGAAGAGCTCGCGCAGGTCGTTCTCGGCGAGGTCACTGACGTGCCCGGCGGCCTTGCGCGGCCAGGCGATCCAGAGCATGGCGTCGTCGGCGAGGTCGGTGACGAGGCCGGGCGCCTCGGCGGCGAGCTCGGCGTGGGCCCGGTAGAAGGCAACGGTGACATCGGTACCGCGCGGGCCGCCAGAGGTGAGGTCAACCCCTTCGGGAAGACCGGGGATCTCGAAGGACTCGGGGGCGTGCCGCAGCCCGACCTGATGCCCCGGCTTGATGCCGATCTTCCTGGCGAGAGGGGTACCGGAATACCCGGCACCGGCAGCCGCGGATCCACTCATGTCGCGCCTCCACTCAACACAAAACCCCAGGTCAGTATCTCCCTGACCTGGGGTCCCAGTGGAGCCGCCTTCGGGATTCGAACCCGAGACCTACGCATTACGAGTGCGTTGCTCTGGCCATCTGAGCTAAGGCGGCGCGCCGTCAGCACCATGGTGCGATCAGCAACGTCGGTAAGTCTACACAGTTTCCGGGGGTGCTCTGACCGCGCCCCGGAGGCAGGACCTCCGGGGCGCGGCGCACGACTTATGAGCAGCGCTTTCCCCTCGTCGGAGGGGTTCCGTGGAGCAGGTAGGCGTCGATCGTGGAGTCGATGCATCGGCTGCCGCGGCCGTAGGCGGTGTGGCCGTCGCCCTGGTAGGTGAGGAGGCGGGCCGAGGAGAGCTGGCGGGACAGGGACTGGGCCCAGCGGTACGGGGTCGCCGGGTCGCGGGTGGTGCCGACCACGACGATCGGGGCCGCGCCCTTCGCCTCGATGCGGTGCGGGGCGCCCGTGGGCTTCACCGGCCAGTACGCGCAGTTCAGCGAGGCCCAGGCGAGGCCGTTGCCGAAGACGGGGGACGCCTTCTCGAACTCGGGGAGTGCCTCCTCGACCTGGTCGGGGCCGGAGAAGGCGGGCGGGAGGTCCAGGCAGTTCACAGCGGCGTTGGCGAACATCATGTTGGAGTAGCGGCCGTCGGCGCCGCGCTCGTAGTAGCTGTCGGAGAGGACGAGCAGGCCCGCCCCGTCGCGCTCCTTCATCGCCGAGGTCAGCGCCTCGCGCAGCTGCTCCCATGCGCCCTCGTCGTACATCGCCGCGATCACACCGGTGGTGGCGAGGGACTCGTCGAGCTTGCGGCCGTCGGCGTCACCGGTGGGGACGGGGTGGGCGTCCACCTTCTTGAAGAAGGCGCTGAGGTTCCTGCCGACCTGGGCGGGCGTGGTGCCCTTGCCGCCGAGCGGGCAGTCCGCCCGCCGCACGCAGTCCTTCGCGAAGGACTGGAACGCCGTCTCGAAGCCTGCCGTCTGATCCAGGTTCAGCCGACGAGCGGACAGCGAGGGGTCCATCGCCCCGTCCAGCACCAGCCGACCCACCCGCTCCGGGAACAGCCCGGCGTACGTCGACCCGAGGAACGTGCCGTACGACGCCCCCACATACGTCAGCTTCGCGTCCCCCAGCGCCGCCCGCAGGACGTCCATGTCCCGGGCGGCCTCGACGGTGGAGACATGCCGCAGCAGCTGGGGCGAGCGCGCCCCGCAGCCCTCGGCGAACCTCTTGTACGCGGTGACGAGTCGGCCCGTCTCCTGCCGGTCGTCCGGTGTGCTGTCCGTCTCCGTGTACGTGTCCATCTGCCGCCCGTCGAGGCATTCGACGGGCTCGCTGCCGGCGACTCCGCGCGGGTCGACGGCGACCATGTCGTAGCGGGCGCGGACCTCCGCCGGGTAGCCGATGGCGGCGTACTGCTGCAGGTAGCCGATCGCCGAGCCGCCCGGTCCGCCCGGGTTCACCAGCAGCGAGCCGAGCGGTTTGCCCTTGCCGGTGGCCTTCTTGCGGGCGACGGCCAGCCGCACGTCCCCGGCGGCCGGTCTGGCGTAGTCGAGCGGCACCTTCATGGTGGCGCACTGGAAGCCGCCGACACCGCAGGTGCGCCAGCTCAGCTTCTGCCCGTAGTACGGCGCGAGGGTGGACGGTGTCGCCTGCGGCAGCGCGGCCAGCGCCGCCTCCACGGGGTTGTCGGCGGAACTCGCCGGGCCTCCGGAGGAACAGGCGGAGACGAGCAGCACGGCTGCGGCGAGGAGGGTGACGGCGGTTCGGGGACGGCAGGGACGAGAGCTGCGCCTGAGGTACATCAGGCGAGAGTAACTCTGTGCAGCTGTCCGGTCGCCATGCGTACACACCGTGACTCGTACGAGTTACGAGTCATGTCGTCAACTTGCCGTTGATCGCTGGGCGGACGGGTGACCGCAGGTCGGTCAGCCCGCTCTGAGCGCCATCGTCATCGCCTCCACCGCGAGCAGCGGGGCGACATTGCGGTCGAGAGCCTCGCGGCAGGCGGCGATCGCCTCGATGCGGCGCAGGGTGGACTCGGGGGAGGTGCCGCGGGCGAGGCGCTCCAGGGCGTCCTCGGCGTCCCCGTTGGCGATGGCCACGCGGGAGCCGAGCTGGAGGGCGAGGACGTCGCGGTAGAAGCCGGTGAGGTCGGTCAGGGCGAGGTCCAGGCTGTCGCGCTGCGTGCGCGTTCTGCGCCGCTTCTGCTTGTCCTCCAGGTCCTTCATCACGCCCGCCGTACCGCGCGGCATCCGGCCGCCCTGGGCCGCGCCCAGCGCCGCCTTCAGCTCCTCGGTCTCCTTGCCGTCCATCTCCTCGGCGAGCTGCTTCGCGTCCTCCGCGGCCGCGTCGACGAGCTCCTGCGCGGCCTTGAGCGCACTGCCGATCTCCTCGACCCGCAGCGGCAGCTTCAGCACGGCGGCGCGGCGCTCACGGGCGGCCGGGTCGGTGGCCAGGCGGCGGGCCCGGTCGACGTGCCCCTGCGTGGCGCGGGCCGCGGCTTCGGCGACGGGCGGTTCGATGCCCTCCCGCCGTACGAGCATGTCGGCGACGGCCGCCACCGAGGGCGTCAGCAGGTTCAGGTGACGGCAGCGGGAGCGGATGGTGGGCAGGACGTCCTCGAGGGAGGGGGCGCACAGCAGCCAGACCGTGCGCGGGGCCGGCTCCTCCACCGCCTTCAGGACGGCGTTGGCCGACTTCTCGTTCAGCCGCTCGGCGTCCTCGACCAGGATGATCTGCCAGCGGCCGTTCGCCGGCGACGTGAACGACTTCCGTACGGTGTCCCGCATGTCGTCGGCGAGGATCTGCGTGCCGACGGCGGCCACGGTGGTGACGTCCGCGTGCGTACCGACCAGGGCCGTATGACATCCGTCGCAGAACCCGCAGCCCGGCGCTCCACCGAGCGCACGGTCGGGGCTGACGCACTGCAGCGCGGCCGCGAAGGCCCGCGCCGTCTGGATCCGCCCGGCGCCGGGAGGGCCGGTGAAGAGCCACGCGTGCGTCATCTTCGACGCCTCGGGGGGCGGGGCGTCGGCGGCGACCGCGGTGACGAGGGCATCGGCGTCCCGGGCAGCCGCGGCGAGCTGCTCGGCCACCTTCTCCTGGCCGACGAGGTCGTCCCAGACGGTCATGCGTCACCCCGCCCTTTCGTCACGGTTCGTGTTGCGGGATCCATTGTGAGGGGTGGCACTGACAGCGGGGTGGCTGCGAGGCTCAGCGCCCCCGGCCCCGACGCCTCCCGCGCCCCGCATCGTCGTCGTACTCGTCCTGATGCGGACCGAGCAACTCGTCCGCCAGCGACGGCAGATCGTCCAGCGGTGTCTCCTCGGCCCAGTCCGACCGGGCCCGGCGCCGCGGCGCGCCCTCCGCATCGACCTGAGGCATCTCCCGCGTACGGTCCTCGGCCCCTTCCGGCCGGGCGCCCCCCGCCTGCTCGTCCCGGAAGAACCCCGGCGGCACCCGATGCGCGGCGTCCTCGCCCTGCACGGGAGGCAGGACGGCCGTCTCGTCCTCGGCCCCGGAAGTCACCGGCGGCAGCACAGCCGTCTCGTCGGCCGCACCCGGCACCACGGGCGGCAGCACCGCCGTCTCGTCCGTCGCCCCCGCGGGAGCCGGCGGCTGCGGCAGCTTCGTCGTCACCTCGGACTCGGACTCCCCACGGGACCCCGCGCCGGCGTCCCGCTTCTCCTCGCCCACGGCCCGCAGCACAGCCGTCTCCTCGACCGGCCCGCCCGACGCGTTCGTCGGCGTCACCACCGGCGTCGGCACGGTCGTCGCCTCCGGCGGTACCGCGGGTGCGGCAGGCTGCTTCGGTCCCGCCTCCGCGGCGGCCGTGGCCTGCTCGGCGAGCCGCCTGGCCTCCTCGGCGCGCAGCAGGGCCTCCTCGGCCTTGCGCTGCTTCTCCAGACGCCGTGCCTCGGCCTCGGCGTGCAGCCGGGCCTCTTCCTCGGCCTGCTTGCGCCGCCGCTCCTCCTCGACCTTGCGGCGGGCCTCCTCCTCGGCCCGGGCCTTCTCCTCCGCGAGGAGCCGTGCCTGCTCCTCCTCGGCCCGCCGGCGCGCTTCCTCGGCCCGCTGCCGGGCCTCCTCCGCCTGCCGCTCGGCCTCGCGGCGCTGAGCCTCCTCCAGCTCGCGCCGCTTGCGCTCCTCCTCCTCGGCGCGCAGCTTGGCGAGCTGCTCCTGGCGCTCGCGCTCCAGCCGCTCCTCCTCGGCCTTCCGCGCGGCCTCTTCCTCGGCCTTGCGGCGGGCCTCCTCCTCGGCCTTCTTCCGCGCCTCCTCCTGGGCCTTCACCTCGGCCTCGGACAGCGGCAGCATCTGGTCGAGCCGGTGGCGTACGACGGTGGTCACGGACTCGGGCTCCTGGCCCGCGTCCACCACCAGGTACCGCCCGGGGTCGGCCGCGGCCAGCGTCAGGAAACCGGACCGCACGCGCGCGTGGAACTCGGCCGGCTCCGACTCCAGCCGGTCCGGCGCCTCGGTGAACCGCTCACGGGCGATGTCCGGCGAGACGTCCAGCAGCACGGTCAGGTGCGGGACGAGGCCGTCCGTCGCCCAGCGGTTGATACGGGCGATCTCCGTCGGGGAGAGGTCACGGCCCGCCCCCTGATAGGCCACGGAGGAGTCGATGTACCGGTCGGAGATCACGACCGCGCCGCGCTCCAGCGCGGGCCTGACCACCGTGTCCACGTGCTCCGCACGGTCCGCCGCGTACAGCAGCGCCTCCGCGCGGTGGGACAGCCCCGCGCTCGACACGTCCAGCAGGATCGACCGCAGCCGCTTGCCCACCGGCGTCGCCCCCGGCTCGCGCGTCAGCACGACCTCGTGGCCCTTGGCCCGGATCCACTCGGCGAGCGCCTCGGCCTGCGTGGACTTGCCGGCGCCGTCGCCGCCCTCCAGGGCGATGAAGAAGCCGCTCTCCGCAGGCGCCGTCACCGGGTCGTCGCCGCCGAGCAGCGCGTCCCGCAGGTCGTGCCGCAGCGGCACCCCGGAGCGGTCGTCGACCTTGGCCAGGACCAGCGCGGCCACCGGCAGGAGCAATGCGCCGACGAGCATCAGCGTGAAGGCGGCGCCGCCGTGCGCGAACACGAACTTGCCGTTCTCCAGGCGGTGCGGCCCGATTCCCGCGGCCACCACCGGAGCGATCACCGCGCCGAGGGCCACGCACACGCGTACGACCGCGTGCAGGTGCTCCGTCGTGCGCGCCCGGCGGTAGTCCTCGGCCTCCTGGTCGAGCAGCGTGTGCCCGGTGTTGGCGGCCACGCCCGCGCCGACGCCGGCCAGCGCGAGGATCAGCAGCACGGTGGTGACGTCCGGGACGAGCCCGGCGGCCAGCAGCGCGACGCCGGTGAAGGCGATCGCCAGCGCGAGCAGCCGGCGCCGCGACAGCGACACCAGCATCTTGGGCGCCGTACGGATTCCGACGACGACACCGCCGGTCAGCGCGAACACCAGCAGCCCGTACGTCACCGGGCCGCCGCCCAGGTCCTTGGCGTGCAGCACGCACACGGCGACGGCGGCCGCGATCGCGCCCGCCACGGCCGCGGCGGCGAGCACCAGCAGCGGGATGGCTTCCGTGCGTCCCTTGTCGACGCCCGTGCCCGTCTTGGGGCGGCGCAGTCCCTCGAGCGGCGAACGCGCGCGCGGGGTGCGCGTGTCGGGCAGTTCCAGGAAGGTCACGACGGACAGGGACGCGGCGAACAGCCCGGCCGCCACGTACGAGGCGAGGGCGGCCTGGTGCTGGTCGAACCAGTCGATCCCGGCGCCGAGCAGATTGTTGACCAGCCCCGCGGCGACGAGCGCGGCGGCGGCCAGGGGGATCGCCACGAAGTTCGTACGCAGCGACAGGCGGCGCAGGGCGTCCATGTGGTCCGGCAGCGGCCGTACCGTCGCGCCCTCCAGGGGCGGGGCGGGCAGCAGCGCGGGCGCCGCGCTCTCACGGCACACCGTCCAGAAGCGCTCGGCGACTCCGGTCACGAAGGCGCTGACCAGCAGGACGGCCAGCGCGTCGTCCGGCGTCCAGTCGATCCACAGCGGAGCGACGATCATCACCGCGACCCTCAGGCCGTCGGCGCCGACCATGGTCCAGCGGCGGTCGAGCGGGCCCTCCTGGGAGGTGAGCGAGGTGAGCGGTCCGAGGAGGACGGCCCCGAAGAGCAGCGTCGCCAGGATGCGCACCCCGAAAACGGTCGCCACTGCGAATGCCACGCCGCGATAGCCGCCGCCGAACGAGCCCTCGCCGATCGCCGCCTGCAGGGCGAGGAGCACCAGCACGAACAGCGCGAGGGCGTCGCCGACCCCGCCCACGAACTGTGCACTCCACAACCGCTTCAACTGCGGTCGGCGTAGCAGGGCGCGGACGGCGCGCTCGCGGGAGTCCGCGACAAGGGCGTCGTCGGGGGCCGGGTGGTGGGCCGTTGGCTGCTCCGCTCGCGTCATGCTTTCAGCCTATCGGGAGCGACTGACAACCCACGGCACGCGTCCGAACGTGCGCACGCCCCGACACCAAAGCGATACCGGGGCGTTCGTTTCGCGAAGCGGAGGTGAAGGGCCCGGCCTTCGAACGACCCGGCCCGAACACCCGCACGTGTCCGCGGACTTGCTGCTGCGCCTAGTCCTCCGCGCCGTTCGAGGCCGTCGCCTTCTTCGCGGCGGTCGCGGTGGTCTTCTTGGCCGCCGTCTTCTTCGCGGCAGTCGTCGTCTTCTTGGCCGCGGTCTTCTTGGCGGCCGTCGCCTTCTTGGCCGGGGCCTTCTTCGCGGGCGCCTTCTTCGCCGTCTTCTTGGCGGGCCCCTTGGCCCGCTTCTCGGCGAGCAGCTCGAAGCCGCGCTCCGGGGTGATCGTCTCGACGCTGTCGCCGGAGCGCAGGGTCGCGTTGGTCTCCCCGTCGGTCACATACGGCCCGAAGCGGCCGTCCTTGACCACCACCGGCTTCTCGCTGACCGGGTCGGTGCCCAGCTCCTTCAGCGGCGGCTTGGCGGCCGCGCGACCGCGCTGCTTGGGCTGCGAGTAGATCTGCAGCGCCTCTTCGAGCGTGATCGTGAAGAGCTGGTCCTCGGTCTGCAGCGAGCGCGAGTCCGTGCCCTTCTTCAGGTACGGCCCGTAGCGCCCGTTCTGCGCGGTGATCTCCTGGCCCTCGGCATCGGCGCCGACGACGCGCGGCAGCGACATCAGCTTGAGCGCGTCGGCGAGCGTCACCGTGTCCAGCGACATCGACTTGAACAGCGAGGCCGTACGCGGCTTGACGGCGTTCTTGCCGGTCTTCGGGGTGCCCTCGGGGAGCACCTCGGTGACGTAGGGGCCGTAGCGGCCGTCCCGGGCGATGATCTGGTGGCCCGTCTGCGGGTCGGCACCGAGCTCGAAGTCGCCGCTCGGCTTGGCGAGCAGCTCCTCCGCGAGCTCGACGCTCAGCTCGTCCGGGGCCAGGTCCTCGGGCACGTCCGCCCGCTGGTGGCCCTCGGAGTCCTTCTCACCGCGCTCGATGTACGGGCCGTAGCGCCCGACCCTGAGCACGATGCCGTTGCCCACCGGGAACGACGACACCTCGCGCGCGTCGATCGCACCCAGGTCGGTCACCAGCTCCTTGAGGCCGCCGAGGTGGTCCCCGTCGCCGTTGCCCGCGTCCGCCGCGGTGCCGTTGGTCGCGCCCTCGCCGAAGTAGAACCGCTTCAGCCACGGCACGGCCTGCGCCTCACCGCGGGCGATGCGGTCGAGGTCGTCCTCCATCTTGGCGGTGAAGTCGTAGTCGACGAGCCGCCCGAAGTGCTTCTCCAGGAGGTTGACCACGGCGAAGGACAGGAAGGACGGGACGAGTGCCGTGCCCTTCTTGAAGACGTAGCCGCGGTCGAGGATCGTGCCGATGATCGACGCGTACGTCGACGGGCGGCCGATCTCGCGCTCTTCGAGCTCCTTGACCAGGCTGGCCTCGGTGTAGCGGGCCGGGGGCTTGGTGGCGTGCCCGTCGACCGTGATCTCCTCGGCGCTGAGCCGGTCGCGCTCGGCGACCTGCGGCAGCCGGCGCTCGCGGTCGTCCAGCTCGGCGTTCGGGTCGTCGGCACCCTCGACGTAGGCCTTCAGGAAGCCGTGGAAGGTGATCGTCTTGCCGGACGCGCTGAACTCGACGTCCCGGCCGTCGGCCGCGGTACCGCCGATCTTCACGGTCACGCTGTTGCCGGTCGCGTCCTTCATCTGCGAGGCGACGGTCCGCTTCCAGATCAGCTCGTAGAGCTTGAACTGGTCGCCGGTCAGGCCGGTCTCGGCAGGGGTGCGGAAACGATCACCCGAGGGGCGGATCGCCTCGTGCGCCTCCTGCGCGTTCTTGACCTTCCCGGCGTACGTCCGCGGCTGCGCCGGCAGGTAGTCGGCGCCGTACAGCTGCGTGACCTGCGCACGGGCGGCGGCCACGGCGGTGTCGCTCAGCGTCGTCGAGTCGGTACGCATGTAGGTGATGTAGCCGTTCTCGTACAGCTTCTGCGCGACCTGCATGGTGGCCTTCGCGCCGAAGCCGAGCTTGCGGCTCGCCTCCTGCTGCAGCGTCGTCGTACGGAACGGGGCGTACGGCGAGCGGCGGTACGGCTTGGACTCGACGGACCGCACCGAGAACTGGGTGTTCTCCAGGGCGGCGGCCAGCGCGCGGGCGTTGGCCTCGTCGAGGTGGAGGGTGTTCGCGCTCTTGAGCTGTCCCAGGGAGTCGAAGTCGCGGCCCTGCGCGACTCGCCTGCCGTCGACGGTCTGCAGGCGGGCGACCAGCGACGACGGGTCCGACGGATCCCCCGCGCGGCCGGTCGCGAAGGTGCCCGTCAGGTCCCAGTACTCGGCAGAACGAAACGCGATGCGCTCGCGTTCCCGCTCCACCACCAGTCGGGTCGCGACCGACTGGACGCGACCGGCCGACAGACGCGGCATGACCTTCTTCCACAGGACCGGCGAGACCTCGTAGCCGTAGAGACGGTCGAGGATGCGGCGGGTCTCCTGGGCGTCGACCATGCGCTTGTTCAGGTCGCGCGGATTGGCGACGGCCTCACGGATCGCGTCCTTGGTGATCTCGTGGAACACCATGCGCTTGACCGGGACCTTGGGCTTGAGCACCTCCAGGAGGTGCCATGCGATGGCCTCGCCCTCGCGGTCCTCATCGGTGGCGAGGAAGAGCTCGTCGGAGTCGCGCAGCAGGTCCTTGAGCTTCTTGACCTGCGCCCTCTTGTCGGCGTTGACCACATAGATCGGCTGGAAGTCGTGTTCGACGTCCACACCGAGGCGGCGGACCTCGCCGGTGTACTTCTCCGGCACCTCCGCGGCGCCGTTGGGAAGGTCGCGGATGTGCCCGACGCTCGCCTCGACGATGTAGCCGGGGCCGAGGTAGCCCTTGATCGTCTTCGCCTTGGCAGGCGACTCGACGATGACGAGTCGGCGGCCGCCGCTTGCGGTCTCGCTGGTCGGGGACAACTTCGCTCTTCTCTCCGGTCGACGCTGGGGCCTCCCCAGGCGTTCCCCCGGGGTCGGGTCATGGTGACGCTGCGGAGTGTGACGGTACATCCCGCCCCCGTGTCAAACGGGAAAAGTCCACAACGGCCACTCGGAACGGTAACCCGACTACCGCCATTCCTGCCGCCCGGAGTCCCCACCGGCCTTTTCGAGCCGGTCCGGAGGATCACCTCTCAATTGTCGGAGCCGCAGCTCCGGGGCCGCTTTCAGACCCGGGTGAAGCACCAGGTTCCGAGTGCCAGCGCGATCAATGACGCGAGGCTCGCGAGGGTCGCCGATGCGACGGGGTTCACACCGTGGGCGACGGGCTCACCGTGCCGCACGCGGGCCACGGTCCACACCAGCAGCCCGCTTCCGAACAGGGCGAACACCACGCCCGCGAAGATCGCCGGTCCGCTCTCCATGGCTTCGCGTGCCCCTTTTCTCCCGTCCGCGAGTGCCCAGCCCGGGCAGACTGACACGCACGGGAGACCCAGAGGCGAACCCGAGGTGAACGCGGAGCCGACGAACCTGCGGGCTCGCCCCGGCCCTCGCTCCCGTACCCGGCTCAGACCGAGCCGGGCACGGGTATCTTTCCGGTCGTCTTCTGGTTGTCGGTCCGGCTCACCGTGCACACCACCTTGGTGAACCCGGCGTCCCAGTCGTTCTCGTCCGCCACCCAGCCGTACACCACGCGCTGGGATCCCGGGGCCCAGGTCGACTCGAATTTGTTGCCGCACAACTTCGTCGCGTTGTCGGTGCCCTTCTTGTAGGTCATTTTGTCGGGGGCCTGAACGGTCCCTATGACCTGGTCGGTATGCGGATTGGCGCAGTCCGTGAGTGGCGCCTTGTAACCGTCGTCGACTTCCTTGTAGTCCCAGCAGTCACCGACGCTCATCTGACCGACCCACAAATCCGTGCCGCTGTCCCGGAATCGGCCCACTTCACCGCCGATGGCGGCATGCCGTCCGAGTACGAGACATGCCGTACCGCTCTCCGCCGCGGCGAAGCCCTGCTTGGTCGGTAGAACGGCGTAGCCCTCCGCGTCCGGCAGTGCGTCCACGACCGCCTTGCTCTGGCTCGCACAGCGCTTCGCGCCCTGGGCGCGGGCGTCGGCGTAGTCGGTGGCCGTGTCGACCGCCACGACCTGACCGTCCGGCCAGTCGTCGGCGCAGTCGACCACGCCCAGGTTCGGCGCCGACTTGAACGGCGTCCCCGACCAGACCGCCTTCACGCAGTCCCCGGTCTCCAGCGGCTCACTGAGCCCGACCACATCGCCGTACGGCAGCACCGGTCCGGTCGGCGACGGCGACTGCCGTGACGCGCTCGCCGACGGCGACTTCTTGGTCGCCGCGCTGTTCTTCCCGCCACCGCCATCCCCGCTGGTCAGCGCGAAGACCCCCCACGCACCGCCGACGAGGACGAGCACGGCACCCACGACCAGCGCGACGATCGCCAGCCGCTTCTTCCCGGGCGAGGCCGACGGCGGTGGCGAGGGCGGCATCCCGGGCCCGCCCCCGACGGGGGCGGTCGGGGCGCTCCAGTAACCACCGGGGGCACCGCTCGCGTACGGCGGTTGAGCACCGGCTCCGCCGCGCGGGGGTGCACCGGCGCCTCCCGCGTACGGCGGCGGGGCGCCTCCTTCGCCGTACGACGGTGGGGTGGTGCCTCCTGCGTACGGCGGCGGAGTGCCGCTTCCCGCATACGGCGGCGGGAGTGCGCTCCCCGGATTCGGCGACGGGGTGCCGTCTCCCACCCTCGGCGGCTGCACGCCACCGCTCGCGTAGGGGGAACCGGCCCCCTGCGCATACGGGTTGGCCGACTCGGCGGGATGCTGCGGGGCGGGCGGCCGCCAGAGGTCGTACGCCGGCGAGCCCGGCGCCCCTCCGGGCGTGGCCGGACCGGCACCACCCGGGGTGTCCGGGCCGCCCGCCGGAGTCCCCGGAGTGTGCGGAGTCGGCGGCGCCCCGGGCGTCTGCGGGGTGTGCGGAGCGGGCGGTGCCCCCGGTGTCTGCGGAGTGCCCGGCGCCGGACCACCGCCCCAGCCGCCGGGCGGCTCCGCCCCGAACCCCTCGGGCGGCGGGCTCCCGGCGTACCCCGGCGGCGGGCCTGCCCCATACCCGGGCGGAGCACCGCCGACGTACCCGGGCGGCACGCTCCCCACGTACCCTGGTGGGGAGCCCTCCGCAGCGGGCCCTCCAGGCGTTCCCGCGCCTCCCGGCGAGGCACCCGCCTCCGGCCCGGGCGGCACGCTCCCCGCGTACCCGGGCGGCGGACCCTCCGCGGCATGCCCTGCGGGCGTACTCGCGCCTCCCGGTGGCCCACCGCGGCCGTCCGCGGAAGCCGCCACCCCGCCGAATGCCTCCGGCGCCGGACCGAACCCGCCCGGTGGCGAGCCGTAGCCGCCGACGCCCGCCCCCGGGCCCCAGCCGGCCGGCGCCGCGCCCTGCACCACCCGCTCCAGCCCTCGCGCGACCGCCTCCGGCGAGGACCTGCGTACGGGGTCCTTGACCAGCAACCCCTGCAGTACCGGACCCAGTCGGCCCGCCAGGACCGGTGGTGCGGGCTCGTCGCCGAGGAGGGCCGTCAGGGTGGCGTAGTCGCCGTGGCGGTCGAAGGGGCCGCGGCCCTCCACCGCGGCGTACAGCGTGGCGCCCAGGGAGAAGAGGTCGGCTGCCGGAGTCGGCGGCTCGCCACGCGCGCGTTCGGGGGCGAGGTAGCCGGGTGTGCCGAGGATTCCGGCGGTGGCCGTGAGCCGGGGTTCGCGGGACTCGGGCTGCAGGGCGATGCCGTAGTCGGTGAGCAGCACGCGCGCGTAGGGGTCGCCCGAAGCGTCCGACGCCAGAAGGATGTTGGCCGGTTTCACATCCCTGTGGAGGATGCCGATGCGGTGCCCGGCGGTGAGCGCGTCGAGGACGGCGAGCCCGATGCGGGCCACCTCGGCGGGCGGCAGCGGTCCGGAACGCCGTACGACCGCCTGGAGGTCGACCGCGTCCGGCACGTACTCCATGACGATCCAGGGCAGCCCCTCGTGGACCACCACGTCGTGCACCGTCGCCACATGCGGATGTCCGCGCAGCCGCGCCGCGTGCCGGGCCTCACTACGGGCCCGGGCGATGCGCTGCGCGGGCTCGCTCGCGTCCATCGGAACGTCCGGAAGCGCGATCTCCTTCAGCGCGACTTCACAGGCCAACTCCTCGTCGTACGCGAGCCATACGCGGCCCATGCCGCCCGCGCCGAGCGTCCGCAGCAGGCGGTAGCGCCCATTGATGATCCTGCCTTCGCCCTGATCCGGCGTCTCCCCCGACATCGTGCCTCCCCCGAGACAGCGCGCCTCCCCCGAGGACGCGTGGAACCTGTCCCTCGAAGGTAGCTTCGCACCTGCCACTGACAGGAGGCCTTTTCGGGATCAATCCCGCCAGAGGGGACGCAGGGGCATCAGGGGTGCGGTCACGCCCCATCCGTGACGCGCGCCCGGCGGCCGGGGGCGTGACGCCCCCGGCGTACCTCCGGTGTCACGCCGGCTCGAGGAACCCCTGCTCCACCAGCAGCCTGATCTGCGCCGGCGTGCGGTCGCGCAGCAAGACCGGGTCCTCGCCGACCAGTTGGGCGATCGCGTCCAGGATGCGGCCCGCGCTCAGCGAACCGTCGCAGACGCCCGCGAAGCCCGCGCCGACCGTGTCCACCTTGGTGGCCCGGCGCATGCCGCGGTGCTGGCGCAGCACGACGTGCTCCGGGTCCTCGGCGCCGGGCAGCCCGACCTGCTCCTGTACGACCTCAGCGACCAGCTTGAAGTGCCCTTCGAGCAGGGCCGCGTCGTCGTGCGCCCGCAGGTAGTCGAGCCGCTCGAAGTGCGCCCGTACCGTCTCGCCGAGCGGCTGCTCGACCGGGTGCGGCCACTCCTCCACGGTGATCGAGGGCACGGCGGCCGTGGTCTTCCGCACAGTGATCCAGCCGAACCCGACGGACTTCACCTTGCGCGCCTCGAACTCGTCCAGCCAGGCGTCGTACAGCGCCTGGTACTCGGCCGGGTCACCCCGGTGATCACCGGCGTCCCTGAGCCACAACTCGGCGTACTGCGTGACGTCCTGCACCTCGCGCTGCACGATCCACGCGTCGCAGCCGCGCGGCACCCACGACCTGAGCCTGTCCTGCCAGTCCTCCCCTTCCACGTGCTGCCAGTTGGCGAGGAACTGCGCGAACCCGCCCTCGTTCAGCCGCTCCCCCGCTCCCTGAACGATCAAGCGGCACAGATCGTCCCCGCCCATCCCGCCGTCGCGGTAGGTCAGCCGTGCACCCGGCGAGATCACGAACGGCGGGTTCGACACGATCAGGTCGTACGTCTCGTCGTCCCGGATCGGCTCGAACAGCGAGCCCTCGCGCAGATCGGCAGCAGGGGCTCCGGACAGCGCCAGCGTGAGCGCCGTGATGTGCAGCGCGCGCGGGTTGAGGTCGGTCGCCGTCACGCGCGTGGCGTGCTGCGCGGCGTGCAGCGCCTGGATGCCGGAGCCGGTGCCGAGGTCGAGGGCGGCGGAGACGGGCGTGCGCACGGTGATGCCGGCGAGGGTCGTGGAGGCGCCGCCCACCCCGAGGACGACACCTTCCTCCCGGCTGCCGATCCCGCCGGCCCCGCCGACGGCGCACCCCAGGTCGGACACGATGAACCAGTCCTCGCCGCCGGGCCCGCCGTACGGCCGTACGTCCACGGTCGCGGCGAGCTCGTCCCCGCCGACCCGCACCAGCCACCCGCTCTCCAGGCACGCGTCGACGGGCAGAACGTCCGCCACGCGCGCGTGCAGGACGGGCTGCTGCAGCAGGAACAGCCGTACGAGCACCTCCAGCGGGGTGTCTCCACGGGTCGCCCGGAGCGCGGGCACGGTCTCGCTGCGCGCCAGCGCCGCGTACGCGGGGGCGCCGAGCAGCTCGAGCAGCCCGTCGGCGGTGAAGGACGCCCCGAGCAGGGCGTCCCTCAGCCGGGCGGCGACATCGGAGCGGTCGGAGGTGGGCAGGGCGGGCAGGCCGGAGGTACTCACGCCCCCATTGTGGCGGGGACGGGCGGCCCGCCGCAGCTCCGGCTCAGCTCGCCTTCGACGAAGCCGGCGCGGACGCCGACTTGCAGCTGGCCTGCTTGGCCATGGCCTTGCCGACGTCGCCCTCCTCGAGGTTCTTCAGGGCGTCGTTGCCGCTGGTGCTCAGCTTGTCCAGGGAGGTCGCGATGTCCTTGAGGCCGTCGGCGAACTTCGCCTGGTCCTTGGTGTTGAGCTTGTCGACCTGCGTCTTCAGCGAGGCGTACGACGCGGCGATGTCGTTGAGCTCCTTGACCGCGTCGGTCTTCTTCTTCTCGCCGTCGTCGACGTTGGGCGCCCCGGCCTTCTGGACGGCGGCACCGATCGCCTTGTAGGCGTCGGACATGTCCTGGAAGGCCTGTGCGTCGGTCTTCCGGACCTCTTCCGGCGTGCTGTTGTCCGAGGTCTCCTTCTGGATCGCGGCATTGGCGGCCTCGATCTTCTTGGCCTGCGGCTGTACGGCGTCGCAGACCTGCTTGGCCCAGGCATCCAGCTTGTCGTTGCCGTCGTCGCTGGTGCATCCCGACAGCGCCAGTACCAGTACCGCACCGCCGGACAGTGCGACCGCGAGCTTCTTGTTCACCGGATTGGTCCCTTCCATGGCTCTCGGCCCCGGAACATACACGCCACAAGGCCCACAGCCGCATATCGAACGACGACTATGACAGCTTTTGTGATGATTTGCACAAGGCGAGAGAAGGCTCACGGTGAGGGTGTGAAAACACGAGACGGGCGGGCGACGCGTCAACACGCGCCTCCCGCCCGTCCCTTGAAGCCGGGCCTCGTAAGACCGCCTACGAAACCACCGCAGGATCGGCCGAGTTGGCCACTCGCTCCTTCTTGTCCTCCTCGTCGCCCACGGCGATCCCGCGCCGCTTGGAGACGTACACCGCTCCGACGATGACGAGCAGGGCGAGGACCGCGATCGCGATCCGTACGCCGAGGCTCTTGTCCTCGCCGTAGCTGAACTTGATCACCGCGGGCGCGATCAGCAGCGAGACCAGGTTCATCACCTTGAGCAGCGGGTTGATCGCGGGACCGGCGGTGTCCTTGAAGGGGTCGCCGACCGTGTCGCCGATCACCGTCGCGGCATGGGCCTCGCTGCCCTTGCCGCCGTGGTGGCCGTCCTCGACGAGCTTCTTGGCGTTGTCCCAGGCGCCGCCGGAGTTGGCCAGGAACACCGCCATCAGCGTGCCCGTGCCGATCGCGCCGGCCAGGTACGCGCCGAGCGCGCCGACACCGAGCGTGAACCCGATGGCGATGGGCGCCATGACGGCGAGGAGACCTGGCGTGGTCAACTCCCGCAGCGCGTCCTTGGTGCAGATGTCGACGACCTTGCCGTACTCCGGCTTCTCCGTGAAGTCCATGATCCCGGGCTTCTCACGGAACTGTCGCCGCACCTCGTAGACCACCGCGCCCGCCGACCGCGACACCGCGTTGATCGCCAGCCCCGAGAAGAGGAAGACGACCGCCGCGCCCGCGATGAGGCCGACGAGGTTGTTGGGCTGCGAGATGTCCATCATCAGGCTCATCGGCGCACCCGGCCCGGTGAGCTTCTCGCCGACGTCCTGCGCGCCGGTCGTGATCGCGTCACGGTACGACCCGAAGAGCGCCGATGCCGCGAGGACCGCGGTGGCGATGGCGATGCCCTTGGTGATGGCTTTGGTGGTGTTGCCGACCGCGTCCAGGTTGGTGAGCACCTGGGCGCCCGCGCCCTCGACGTCGCCGGACATCTCGGCAATGCCCTGCGCGTTGTCGGAGACCGGACCGAAGGTGTCCATGGCGACGATCACGCCGACCGTGGTGAGCAGGCCGGTGCCGGCCAGCGCCACCGCGAACAGCGCGAGCATGATCGACGTACCGCCGAGCAGGAAGGCCCCGTACACGCCGAGGCCGATCAGCAGGGCGGTGTAGACGGCCGACTCGAGACCGACCGAGATACCGGCGAGGACGACGGTGGCCGGGCCGGTGAGCGAGGTCTTGCCGATGTCCATGACAGGGCGGCGGTTGGTCTCGGTGAAGTAGCCGGTCAGCTGCTGGATGACGGCCGCCAGCAGAATGCCGATCGCCACCGCGACGACCGCGAGGATCCGCGGATCGCCGTCCTTGGCCCTGATGGCGGCATCGGTGACGCCATCCAGGTCCGCGTACGTGGACGGGAGATAGATGAAGACGGCCACGGCCACCAGCACGAGCGAGATCACCGCGGAGATGAAGAAGCCACGGTTGATCGCGGACATGCCGCTGCGGTCCGTGCGGCGCGGGGCCACGGCGAAGATGCCGATCATCGCCGTGATCACGCCGATCGCGGGCACGATCAGCGGGAACGCGAGTCCGGAGTCGCCGAAGGCCGCCTTGCCGAGGATCAGCGCGGCGACCAGGGTCACGGCGTACGACTCGAAGAGGTCGGCCGCCATGCCCGCGCAGTCGCCGACGTTGTCGCCCACGTTGTCGGCGATGGTCGCGGCATTGCGCGGGTCGTCCTCCGGAATGCCCTGCTCGACCTTGCCGACCAGGTCGGCGCCGACGTCGGCGGCCTTGGTGAAGATGCCGCCGCCGACACGCATGAACATGGCGATCAGGGCGGCACCGAGGCCGAAGCCTTCGAGCACTTTCGGCGCGTCGGCCGCGTACACCAGCACCACGCAGGAGGCGCCCAGCAGACCGAGCCCCACTGTGAACATGCCGACGACGCCGCCCGTACGGAAAGCGATCTTCATGGCTTTGTGCGAGACGGCGGTGAGATCCTTTTCCGGCTCACCTTCTGCCGGGGTCGCCTCCCGGGCCGCCGCGGCAACACGCACATTGCTGCGCACCGCCAGCCACATGCCGATATAACCGGTGACCGCCGAGAACGCGGCGCCGATCAAGAAGAAGACCGATCGGCCTGCGCGCTGATTCCAGTCGTCCGCGGGCAGCAGCATGAGCAGGAAGAACACGACGACGGCGAATACGCCGAGCGTGCGCAGCTGCCGGGCCAGATAGGCGTTGGCGCCTTCCTGCACGGCCCCTGCGATCTCCTTCATGCTGTCGGTGCCCTCGCCCGCCGCGAGCACCTGGCGCACCAGGATGCCTGCGACCACGAGCGCGGCCAGCGCGACGACCCCGATGACCGTCACGATGATCCGGTTGTCGTCCGTCAGTACCGCGGCTGCGAGGGTTGTGGGGTGATCAAACTGATGAGGGGTAGAAAGCCCCGCCATTCGTCCTCCTTGACGCTTGGGCTGAGCTCAAGATGTGGACGGATTCTAGGTACCCGCAGCTGATCAAAACAGAGCACGGTAAACGGAATTAGCCTTCACATGCTCTTCAGCAAATGATCGACATCGCGCCATAGAACCCGAAAGAGGTAATGCCTCAAAGGCATTGACGCCTGCATTTGACGCTTGATCGAATTATCACCTGATTGATCGTGAATTCCTTCACGAATTCCCGGGAACGGCCGGAAAAACACCAAGGGCCCTGCTCAGCAGGGCCCTTGGACGTCGTAACGGGGGTGGGGTCAGGGGAGCGCCGCGGTGGGCGGCGTGGCCGGCCAGGTCATGCGGATCTGTCCACCGTGCGCTCCGGCGGTGACCTCCACGTCGTCGACGAGGCCGCTGATGACCGCGAGGCCCATCTCGTCCTCCTCGGTGTCCACGTCCTCACCGACTGAGCCCGGCGCCCCGTCTCCGGGGGCCGAGCGCGGCGCCTCGTCGCCGACCTCGATGGAGAACTGCTTCTCCTCCTCGATCAGCTGCACCTTCACCGGCGCCGTGATCCCGGCGCTCTGGTGCAGTCCGACGGCACGGGTGCAGGCCTCGCCGACGGCGAGTCGGACCTCGTCGAGGACGGCCTCGTCCACTCCGGCCCTGCGCGCCACCGCTGCCGCCACCAGTCGTGCGGTCCTGACGTGCTCGGGCAGCGCGCTGAAGCGGAGTTCAACGGTGGCCATGCATCCCCCTCGGAACTACGGGCGTGCGGTCGGGGGACCGGGCTGCCGAAAGCCCGGACCCCCTCATTGAACTTCTGCCGGCCCGGCAGCGGTCCTTGCCCGCCGCCGGGCCGATGGTCAGTCGGTGGCCGCCACCGCTTCCTCGACCGAGGTGTGGATCGGGAACACCTTGGTGAGGCCGGTGATGCGGAAGATCTTCAGAATGCGCTCCTGGTTGCAGACCAGGCGCAGCGAGCCCTCATGGGCTCGTACCCGCTTCAGGCCGCCGACCAGCACGCCGAGCCCGGTGGAGTCGAGGAAGTCCACGCCCTCCATGTCGACGACGAGGTGGAAACTCCCGTCGTTCACCAGCTCGACCAGCTGCTCGCGCAGCTTGGGCGCGGTATATACGTCGATTTCGCCACCGACCTCGACGACCGTACGATCGCCGACGGTACGGGTCGACAGGGACAGGTCCACGGATCCTCCAGCACCTTGCTAATCGAGCGGTCGCCCCTCGGGACACCTCGGCAGAGCCCCCGGAACGGTTCGCCAGCCGCGATGGCATTCAATCACTTACGGCAGGCGTGCACGACGCCTTGGTCCCATTGTCCGCCACGCCAGTGACACACTCGGTGCCGATGGCCAAGAATCACCGATCCGATCGATCCCCGACGGACCCCGTATCCCGGCTCGAACCGGGCACGATCCTGGGCCGACTCGCCTCCGGGCCGAGCCGGGCTTCGCGCATCACTCATACGGAGCACTTGCCCCCGCGAGCGGGTCGGCATGCCGTCTGGCCTGACCGGATTCGCTCGGAGGTCATCGCCGCGGTGCAGTCCGCGGGCATCGAGCATCCCTGGGCCCACCAGGCACGGGCCGCCGAGCACGCGCTGGACGGCGACTCGGTGGTCGTCGCCACGGGCACGGCGTCCGGCAAGTCCCTCGCGTATCTCGTCCCGGTGTTCTCGACGCTCCTGGACGGCTCCGAGGCCCCGAACGGCCGCGGCGCCACCGCCCTGTACCTGGCTCCCACGAAGGCGCTTGCGGCCGACCAGTGCCGTTCTGTGAAGGAACTTTCACAATCTCTGGGAAATGCCGTACGACCAGCGGTGTACGACGGCGACACCCCGTTCGAGGAACGCGAGTGGGTCCGCCAGTACGCCAACTACGTCCTGACCAACCCGGACATGCTGCACCGCGGGATACTCCCGTCCCACTCCCGCTGGTCCTCCTTCCTGAAGTCGCTGAAGTACGTCGTCATCGACGAGTGCCACACCTACCGCGGCGTGTTCGGCTCGCACGTCGCCCAGGTGCTGCGCCGTCTGCGCCGCCTCTGCGCCCGCTACGGCGCCTCTCCCGTCTTCCTGCTGGCCTCCGCGACGGCCGCGGAGCCTTCGGTCGCCGCCCGCCGCCTGACCGGCCTCCCGGTGGTCGAGGTCGCCGACGACGCCTCGCCGCGCGGTGAACTGGTGTTCGCGCTCTGGGAGCCCCCGCTCACCGAGATGCAGGGCGAGAAGGGTGCCCCGGTCCGCCGTACGGCCACCGCCGAGACGGCGGACCTGCTCACGGACCTGACCGTGCAGGGCGTCCGGTCGGTCGCCTTCGTACGCTCCCGGCGCGGCGCCGAGCTGATCTCGGTGATCGCCCAGGAGCGCCTGGCCGAGGTCGACCGCTCCCTCGCCCGGCGCGTGGCGGCCTACCGCGGCGGCTACCTCCCCGAGGAACGCCGCGCCCTGGAACAGGCCCTCCATTCAGGAGAGTTGCTGGGCCTCGCCGCGACCACCGCGCTCGAACTCGGCATCGACGTCTCCGGGTTGGACGCCGTGGTCATCGCCGGCTACCCGGGCACGCGCGCGTCCCTGTGGCAGCAGGCGGGCCGCGCCGGCCGCTCCGGGCAAGGGGCCCTGGCGGTCCTGGTCGCCCGCGACGACCCCCTGGACACCTTCCTGGTCCACCACCCCGAGGCCCTGTTCGACCAGCCGGTGGAGTCGACGGTCCTCGACCCGGACAACCCGTACGTCCTGGCCCCGCACCTGTGCGCGGCCGCCGCGGAACTGCCGCTGACCGACGAGGACTTGGCGTTGTTCGGTCCTGAGACCGAGAGCCTGTTGCCACAGCTGGAAGCCGCGAAGCTCCTGCGCCGCCGGACGAAGGCCTGGCACTGGACACGCCGGGAACGGGCCGCCGACCTCACCGACATCCGCGGCGAGGGCGGCCGCCCCGTCCAGATCGTCGAGTCCGGCACGGGCCGCCTGCTCGGCACGGTCGACGCGGGCGCCGCCCACACGACCGTCCACGAGGGCGCGGTCCACCTGCACCAGGGCCGTACGTATCTCGTACGTTCCCTGGACCTGGAGGATTCGGTGGCCCTGGTCACCGAGGCGAACCCCTCGTACTCGACGGTCGCCCGCGACACGACGTCCATCGCCGTCCTGGAGACCGACACCGAGATCCCCTGGGGCGACGGCCGCCTGTGCTACGGCTCCGTCGAGGTCACCAACCAAGTGGTCTCCTTCCTGCGCCGCCGGCTCATCACCGGCGAAGTACTGGGCGAGACGAAACTCGACCTCCCTCCTCGTACGCTGCGCACACGCGCGGTGTGGTGGACGGTCACCGAGGACCAGCTGGACGAGGCCCGGATCAACCCGGAGATCCTCGGCGGCGCCCTGCACGCCGCCGAGCACGCGTCGATCGGCATGCTGCCCCTCTTCGCGACCTGCGACCGCTGGGACATCGGCGGCGTCTCCATCCCGCTCCACCCCGACACCCTGCTGCCCACGGTCTTCGTCTACGACGGCCACCCGGGCGGTGCGGGCTTCGCCGAGCGCGCCTTCCACACCGCCCGTGCCTGGCTCACCGCCACCCGCCAGGCCATCGCGTCCTGCGAGTGCGAGGCCGGCTGCCCGTCCTGCATCCAGTCACCCAAGTGCGGCAACGGCAACGATCCGCTGCACAAGAGGGGCGCGGTGCGGTTGCTCACGGTGCTGTTGCGGGGGGCGCCGGAGGAGAAGCCCGGGGAGGAATCGGTGGAAGAGGCGCCGACGGCGCCGGCTCCGCAGGCCCCGCCCGTGCCCTGACCTCCGCCGCGAACGGTCCCCGCCCCGACGCCGCCGTCACGTCCGAGATCTCACCGACGACCACGCACCGTACGAGCCGTGTGCCCTGTGCCCGGGCCACCCGGTCGGCGCCGGCGCAGGCCGCCGTCCCGCCGTCCGCCCAGTGGTCCGCCGCCGCCAACGCCGCCAGGTCCGCGCCGCCGGCCGCCCGGTGCCGGACCACGACGGTCTGCCCCAGAGCGAGCACGACACCGAACACCACGCACAACACGGCGATCGCACCGACACTCCAGACGGTGGCGGAACCGCGATCGGAACGCATGTCCCGGACGGTGCCTCCCCTCATGGGACCGCCACCCCCACCGTCTCCTCCGCCGCCGCCACGGCCTCCTCCCGAACCTCGAAGGGCAACCCGTGCAGCACCGGCGGCTTCGCCACGACGGTCACGCGAACCTGGCCTCCCTCCCGGCTGACCGTGATCCTCGCTCCGCGCGGAGCCGCTGCACGGGCCACTTCGACGACCGAGTCGGCCGGGTCCTGACGGGCCGCCGCCCGCGCTCCCGTCCGCGCCGCGTCCACGCACTGGATCTGCGCGGCCACGACCAGCAGCCCGCACACCAGCGCCATCGCGAACATCACCAGCACGGGCAGCACCACGGCCGACTCCGCGGTCACGAACCCCCGGTCCGTCGCCCTGCCCGGCCGCTTCTCACATCCGCGCATCGAGCGCCTGCTTCACAATGCCCTGCAACTCGGCGCTGACCGCCCCGCTCGTCACCACCTTGTAGAGGACCACCGCGAACGCCACCGCCGCCACGATCCCCATCGCGTACTCGGAGGTGACCATCCCCGCGTCCCTCCGCGCCGCCCGTACCCCGCACACCAGGGCACACAGCCGTGCCCGTACCGCCTTGTACATCTCAACCCCCGTAAGGATCAGTCTGGTTGCTCAGTTCTGTTCTGCTTGTCCGGCGTCCGTCGAGGTCCCTGTCATCCGCCACCCCCTCCCAGCACCCCGCCCGCCAGCCCGATCACCACGGGCAGTACGCCGACCGCGATGAACGCGGGCAGGAAGCACAGCCCCACCGGCGCAGTGACCATGACGGCCGCCCGCCGGGCCCGTGCCGTGGCGGTGCGGGCCCAGTCGGCCCGGGCGTCCGCCGCGAGGCGCTCGGCCGGTCCGGCGGCCGGGAGCCCGGACATGCCGGCCCGTTCCAGGAGCCGCGCCAGGGCTCCGGCGCCCGGCAGTGCGGCGAGCCGCCGCCAGGCCTCCGCCGGTTCCCCACCGAGGCGCACCTCGGCCGCACCCCGCGCCAGCGCGTCCCCCACAGGGCCGCCGAGCCCCTCGCCCACGGCCTGCGCGGCGACCACGGGCCCGGCACCGGCCGCGACACAGGCGGCCAACAGATCGGCGGCGAGCGGAAGTTGGCGCGCCGCCTCGCCCGGGTCGTACGCCTCCGCGTCTCCCCCGGCCTTCTGCCGCCTGCGCCACCACCACAGCCCGGCCGCAACGCCCAGCCCCACCACAGCGCCGACGAGGCCGCCGACCAGGGCCCACCCGGCGCACACCACTCCCACCGCGGGAAGCCACCGTCGCGCGACATCCCGTACGTCGAAGCGCGGCCCGTCCCGCTTCGTCTCGACGTCGGCCACGAGTTCCGCCAGCCTCCGCAGCACCCGCCTCTCACGCCGTACGGCCTCCAGCCACCGCAGCAGCCAGCCGAGGACGAGCAAGACCCCCACGGCCACCCCCAGCCTGTGGACAACTTCCGCACTCACGCCGCCTCCGCTCCCCGTACGATCCGCATCGCCCACCACATCCCCAGGGCCTCCAGCACAGCGCCGACCAGCAGGCAGCCCAGCCCGGCTCCGGTGTGCAGCAACACATGCAGCGGGTCGGTCCCGAGGGCGGCGCCGAGGGCGAGTCCCAGGACCGGCAGTCCCGCGAGCATCACCGCCGTCGACCGAGCTCCCGCCAACTGGGCCCGCAGATCCGCGCGTTGGTCCCGCTCGGCCCGCAACGCCCCTTCGAGCCGGTCCAGTCCGGCCGCGAGACCGGCGCCCTGGTCCACCGCCACCCGCCAGCAGGCCGCCAGGCCCAGCAACCCCTCGGCGCCCGGTTCCCGCGCCGCCGCCGCGAGCGCTCCGGGGACATCGCCGCCGAACCGCGCCGCCGCCAGCACCGCCGCCTGCGCTTCCCCGAGCCCGCCGGAGTCCCGCGCCGCACGCAGCAGCGCCTCTCCCGGCTGCCGCCCGGCCCGCACCTCCCCGGCAAGCGCCCCGCACAGCGCGATCACCGCATCCTGACGGCGCTCCCGTGCCCGCCGGGCCTCGGCCGCCAGCCGCATCCGCCGCAGCAGCGGCACCCCGGCCGCCCCCGCGACGACCGGCAGCACCGAGGCGCCCAGCACCGCCAGCACCAGCCCCACGGCCAGCGCCCACCACTCGGCCCTCAACTTCCCGCGGATCCGCCGCAGTTCCCCGGCCGCCTCCCGCCAGGAAGGCGGCCCGGTCCCCACCACCCCGCCGCCCGCGAGCAACAGCTGCGCCCGCCGCGCCCCGGAGTGCCACCCGCCCATCAGCAGGGCCGCCGCCCCGACGAACAGCACGGCAGCGCCCATCGCCGTCTCACCCATGGCCTCCCCCTTCGAAAGACTCGCTGTCGAGCAGCCCCCGCAGCCGCTTCCACCCGCGCTCGTACGCGAACGCCTCCGGGCCCCACCGCAGCGCCGGCACCGTCCGCACCAGTCCCGACGGGTCCCGTTCCAGGACATGCACCTCGGCGATCCGCCGCCGCCCGGTCCGGTCGCGCACGAGATGCAGCACCACCGACAGCGCCGCCGCCAACTGGCTGTGCAGCGCGGCCCGGTCGAGCCCGGCCGCCGTGCCGAGCGCCTCCAGCCGGGCCGGCACGTCGGCTGCGGCATTGGCGTGCACGGTGCCGCAGCCGCCCTCGTGACCGGTGTTCAACGCGGCCAGCAGATGCACGACTTCGGGCCCGCGCACCTCGCCCACGACCAGCCGGTCCGGCCGCATCCGCAGTGCCTGCCGCACCAGGTCCTGGAGCGTGACGAGACCCGCGCCCTCCTGGTTGGCCGGTCTGGTCTCCAGCCGGACGACGTGCGGATGGTCCGGCCGCAGCTCGGCCGAGTCCTCGGCGAGCACGATCCGCTCGCCGGGCCCGACCAGCCCCAGCAACGCGCTCAGCAAAGTCGTCTTGCCGCTGCCCGTGCCGCCACAAATGAGGAAGGACAGCCGCCCCTCGAGCAGTGCCCGCAGCACGCGGTCCCCGCCGGGCGGCACGGTGCCCGCCGCGACCAGTTCGTCGAGCGTGAACGCCCGTGGCCGTACGACCCGCAGCGCCAGGTACGTACAGCCCACGGCCACCGGCGGCAGCACCGCATGCAGCCGCGTCCCGTCGGGCAGCCGCGCGTCGGCCCACGGCCGCGCGTCGTCCAGCCGCCGTCCGGCCACCGCGGCCAGGCGCTGCGCGAGACGTCGTACGGCCGCCGCGTCCGGGAAGGAGACCGACGTGAGCTCAAGACCGCCGCCCCGGTCCACCCAGACCCGGTCCGGTGCCGACACGAGAACGTCGGTCACCGACGGATCGGCGAGCAGCGGCTCCAGCGGTCCACTGCCGACCAGTTCGGACCGCAACTGCTCGGCCGCCCCGAGGACTTCGGCGTCCCCGAGCACCCGCCCCTGCTCGCGCAGCGCCTGCGCCACCCGCGCGGGCGTCGGCTCGGCCCCGCTCTCCACCAGCCACTGCCGTACGCCGTCGAGAAGTCCCGCGGACGAGTCCGGACCGATCCCCGAGGATGCAGCAGCACCTTCCGAAACGCCCATCCGCTCAAGCCCGGGATACGTGCTCATGCGCCACCCGCTTCGACCAGCGCCCGCTCCCAGAACTCCCTGCAGAAGCGCGCCAAGGGCCCGCGGCCGCCTGCGCCGGGCGGTTCCCTGCCCTCTCCCGGGCGCAGCAGCCCCGACTCCACCGGCAGCTCGCCGGCCAGGGGCAGGCCGAGCAGCCGAGCCACCTCGCGGTCGTCGAGGCCGGGCGCGTACGGCCCTCGTACCGCGACCCGCAGGTCGCGCAGGACCATGCCGACGGCGGACGCCACCCGTCCTGCCGCCGCGACGGCACGCAGTTCGCCGGGGACCACCAGGAGCCCCAGGTCGAGCTGGGCGAGGGCCTCGGCGACCCCGTCGTCGACGCGCCGCGGCAGGTCCACGACGACCGTGCCGCCCCGCCGCCGGGCCGCGGCGAGCACCGCCCGTACGGCCTGCGCCGGGACGGCGATGCGGTCGCCGCGGTCCCAGCTGAGCACCCGCAGGGAGTGGAGCTCCGGCAGCGACTCCTCCAGGGCGCCGCCGCCGACCCGCCCGCGCGAGGCGGCGAAGGCGGGCCAGCGCAGCCCCTCGGCGGCCTCACCGCCCAGCAATACGTCCAGTCCGCCGCCCAGCGGGTCGGCGTCCACCAGGAGGGTGCGCAGCCCCTCGCGCGCGGAGGTGACGGCGAGGGCACACGCGAGCGTGGACGCTCCGGCCCCGCCGCGGCCGCCGATGACGCCCACGGTGAGAGCGGGCCGGCCGACGCCCTCGGCCACGTCGGCGATGCGGTCGACCAGCCACTGCTCCCCGTCGGGCAGCATCAGGACATGGTCGGCGCCGATCTCGACGGCCCGGCGCCAGACTCCCGAGTCGTCCTGGTCCCGCCCGACCAGCACCACTCCTCGTCTGCGCGCGGCACCTCGCACGCGCCGCGCCGCGTCGTCGCCGACCAGGACGAGCGGTGCGGCCTCCCAACTGCCCGCGCGCTCCGGCACTGAGTGGTGGACCTCGGGTGTCGCGCCCGCCGCGGCGCACAGGCGCAGCAGATCGTCGAGCAGTTCGACGTCCTCCGTGACGATCAGTGGTCCGGCCTGCCGCCCCGAGGCGGCGGGCGGCGGTTGGTGTGTGACGGCTCCGGCCACGGTCTCCATCCCCCTTCGCACTGCATCTCCCGCGCAGCCCCTGCGGCCACGCGATTCCCAAACGTGTGAAGAACCGGCAACCGGCCTCCATATGAACGGCCGATACGAACCGGCCAAACCCACCCGACAAACCGGAACCGGTCATGAACTCGGCGCGAGCGGGACGCGTTTGAATCACGGTGCAGCGAACCCGGAAATCGTGTGGATCTTGGTCGATAACTGTGGACAACTCAGCGGTTGTGAATATCGCCGTCACCCATACCGGTGACCCCTGCACCGACCCCTGTGCGACTTCCACAGAGCAGCCCGAAGGCTACGCACAGTGACGGATCATGAGCATGCGGAAGAGGCGGCCGCAGCCGCCTCGCAACGGCCGTACAGCCGCGTGGAGATGAGAGAAAACCCGCCCGGACATGCGACGACCCCCACCGGGGGGGAGAGTGGGGGTCGTCTCCACGGCCGACTCGGGGGGGGAGGAGCCGGACCGGGTTAGCACGGTCGCGAACGATCCGTGACTTCCATGGTGTACCCGAGAGCCATCTCAGGCAAACCCACGCGCCCCACCTTACGCCGAATGGGCTGCGCCTATGCTCGGGGCGTGGAAAACCACTCCTTGCCCCGCACAGCGGCCTTCTTTGACCTGGACAAGACGGTCATTGCGAAGTCGAGCACGCTCACGTTCAGCAAGTCGTTCTACCAAGGCGGGCTGATCAACCGCAGGGCCGCCTTGCGTACCGCATATGCCCAGTTCGTCTTCCTCGTCGGCGGCATGGACCACGACCAGATGGAGCGGACCCGCGAGTACCTGTCCTCACTCGTCCGCGGCTGGAACGTCCAGCAGGTCAAGGAGATCGTCGCCGAGACGCTGCACGACCTGATCGACCCGATCATCTACGACGAGGCCGCCTCCCTCATCGAGGAGCACCACACCGCCGGCCGCGACGTCGTCATCGTGTCCACGTCGGGTGCCGAGGTGGTCGAGCCGATCGGTGAACTCCTCGGCGCCGACCGGGTGGTGGCGACCCGCATGGTCGTGGGCGACGACGGCTGCTTCACCGGAGAGGTGGAGTACTACGCGTACGGCCCGACGAAGGCCGAGGCGATCAAGGAGCTGGCCCGGTCCGAGGGGTACGACCTCGAGCGCTGCTACGCCTACAGCGACTCGGCGACCGACCTGCCGATGCTGCAGGAGGTGGGCCATCCGCACGCCGTGAACCCGGACCGGACGCTGCGGCGCGAGGCACTCGCGCGCGGGTGGCCGATTCTCGATTTCCACCGGCCGGTGCGGCTCAAGAAGCGGATCCCCACGTTCTCCGTACCGCCCCGTCCGGCGCTCGTCACGGCCGCGGCCATAGGCGCTGCGGCCGCCACGGCGGGTCTCGTCTGGTACGCGAACCGCCGTCGGGCGACGCCCCTCTGACCTGCCACTTCTCGGACGATTGCGCCGCGTTCGAGATACTGACGTCCGTTTGCAACCCATTTGAGACTAAAAGTAAAGAAGTACAGCCAGGGGTTCCGCTTGCTTCGGACCTGGAGTACAAAGGGGTTAACGGCCCGCGAGACCAAGGACATCCGAGAGGATCACCTTAATAAACGCATTTGGCCCCACGGACCGCGCATGAACATCGAGCACCCACGCGACGTCGACCCGTCGATTACGGGCCAGCCGCACCAGGTGACGGGCCAAGTTCCCGACCTGATGGGCAACATATCGAGGACGCTTGGTAACCCGGTGAGCATGCCAGCGGCGGTACGAATCCTCGTACCGCCGCAACCCTTTTCCGGAGCCCGAAGAGCTCCTTATGCCGCCCCGCGCTGCAGCGCCTCGCACACGGCCGTCGACTCGCGCGCGCCCAGTTCGATCGCCTTGCCGCAGTGCGCGATCCAGGCGCCCATCCCCTCGGGAGTGCCGGAGGCGTAACCGTCCAGCGCCGCCAGATAGGCCGCGCGTCCCAGCTCGGCGTGGCCGACCTCGGCCGGGCAGACGGACTTCGGGTCGAGGCCGCTGCCCACCAGGACGATGCGCTCGGCCGTGCGCGCGATCAGGCCGTTGTGGGAGGTGAAGGGGCGCAGCGCGAGGAGTTCGCCGTGGACGACGGCGGCCGTCACCAGGGCGGGCGCGGAGCCGCCGGCGATGATCAGCTCCGACAGGCCCTCCAGTCGGCCGTGCACCTCGGCCGCACTCGGCAGCGGGAGCTCCACGAGCGGCTCGTCGACCCGCTCGCCCGCCTGCCGCGGCCGCCCGACCTCCTCGCCGTTGCTCGCGGCGGCCACCAGATGCAGCCGGGCCAGCACCCGCAGGGGCGACTGCCGCCAGATGGACAGCAGTTGGCCCGCCTCGGCGGTCAGCCTGAGGGCCGCGCCCATCACGCGCGCGTCGTCGTCGCCGCTGAAGTCGGTGCGCCGACGCACCTCCTCCAGGGCCCAGTCGGCGCCGGACAGCGCCCCCGAGCCGCGGGCGCCGCGCAGCGCCGCCTCGGAGGTGATCTCGTTGCTGCGGCGCCGCATGACCCGATGCCCGTAGACCCGGTCCACGGCCTTGCGCACGGACTCCACGGATTCGGCCACACCGGGCAGCGAGCCCAGGGCCGCGAGCGGATCGGCGGTCGCGCCTGTCGTACTCATGAGTACGACACTAGCCACCCCAGGGGCCCGCCCCACGAATGAGTGGTCTTCTTCACGCCCGCCTGACACGTACAGCTACGCCCCGACTACCCTTCGTGAACATGAAAATTGCTTTCGTCGGGAAGGGCGGCAGCGGCAAGACGACCCTGTCCTCCCTGTTCATCCGCCACCTCGCCGCAACCGGCGCCCCGGTCCTCGCGGTCGACGCGGACATCAACCAGCATCTGGGACCCGCGCTCGGCCTCGACGAGGCGGAGGCCGCCGCGCTGCCCGCGATGGGCGACCGACTGCCGCTGATCAAGGACCATCTGCGCGGCTCCAATCCGCGCATCACGTCCGCCGAGACGATGATCAAGACGACCCCTCCCGGCGAGGGATCGCGCCTGCTGCGGGTACGCGAGACCAATCCGGTGTACGACGCCTGCGCCCGGCCGGTGGAACTCGACGGCGGCGCCGTCCGTTTGATGGTCACCGGCCCCTTCACCGACGCCGACCTCGGGGTCGCCTGCTACCACTCCAGGACGGGAGCGGTGGAGCTGTGCCTGAACCACCTGGTGGACGGGCAGGGCGAGTACGTCGTGGTGGACATGACGGCGGGCTCGGACTCCTTCGCCTCCGGCATGTTCACCCGCTTCGACATCACGTTCCTCGTCGCCGAGCCGACCCGGAAGGGAGTCTCCGTCCATCGCCAGTACAAGGAGTACGCCCGCGACTTCGGCGTCGTACTCAAAGTCGTCGGCAACAAGGTGCAGGGTCAGGACGACCTCGACTTCCTGCGCGCCGAGGTCGGGGACGACCTGTTGGTGAACGTCGGGCACTCGGACTGGGTGCGCGCCATGGAGAAGGGCCGCCCGCCCCGGTTCGAGCTCCTGGAGGACGCCAACCGCCGCGCCCTGCGCGCACTTCAGGTCGCCGCGGACGCGACGTACGAGCTGCGTGACTGGGAGCGCTACACACGTCAGATGGTGCACTTCCATCTGAAGAACGCGGGCTCGTGGGGCAATGCGCGCACCGGGGCCGACCTGGCGGCGCAGGTCGACCCCGGGTTCGTGCTCCGGGAGGGCGTCACCACTCCCGCGTGACGCCGGCTATCGCTTGGCCGCCGGCGCGCCGGGAACGCCCTTCGGGGCCGGAGCCGGGTGGCCCGTCAGGAAGGTCGCCCAGCCCTGCTTCGGGGCCTCGCCGACCTCAAGGGAGCGCAGCTTGGCCAGGGTCTGCGGATCCTGGGCGTCCAGCCAGTCGACCAGCTGATGGAAGGAGACACACCGCACGTCGGGCTTGTTGCAGACGTTCTGGACGACCTCGTCGACGGCCTGCATGTACGTGCCGCCGTTCCAGGACTCGAAGTGGTTGCCGATGACCAGGGGCGCGCGGTTGCCGTTGTAGGCCCGGTAGAAGCCCCTGAGCAGGCCGTCGCGCATCTGCTTGCCCCAGAACTCGTACTTGTCGGGATCGCCCTGGGTATTGGTGCCGGACTGGTTGACCATGAAGTTGTAGTCCATGGTGAGCTGCTCGTAGGAGTGCCCGGGGAAGGGCACCAGCTGCATCGACAGGTCCCACAGGCCCTGCCTCTTCTTCGGCCAGACCTGGTTGTTGACCCCGCTGGTGTCGTAGCGGAAGCCGAGCTGGTGGGCGGCCTTCATGAAGTTCTTCTGGCCCTCGAGGCAGGGCGTACGGGCGCCGATCAGTTCCTTGTCGTAGTCGAAGGGCAGCGGCGCCGCCTTCCTCGTGCCGGTGTTGGTCTTCCAGGACTTCACGAACCTCTTCGCCTGGGCGATCTCGTCCTTCCAGTCCGCGACCGACCACTCGCCGACGCCGCCGTCCTTGCCGCAGAAGTGGCCGTTGAAGTGGGTGCCGATCTCGTTGCCCTCCAGCCAGGCGAGGCGCAGCTGCTTGACGGTGTCGGCGATGCCCTGCTCGTCGTTGAAGCCGATCTCGGAGCTGCCCTCCGAGTGCTGCGGCGGCTTGTACAGGTCGCGCTTCTCCTCCGGCAGCATGTACACGCCGCTCAGGAAGTACGTCATCGTCGCGTGGTTGGCCTTGGCGACCTTGCGGAAGTGGGAGAACAGCTTCTGGCTGTCCTCGCCCGCGCCGTCCCAGGAGAAGACCACGAACTGCGGGGGCTTCTGACCGGGCTTCAGCCGCTCTGGTCTCGGCAGATGCGGCTGCGCGCCGGTGTACGCCGTGGAGCCGTCGCCGATCAGCCGGATCGCACTCCCCGGCGCGTGGACCGGCTTGGCCTTCTGCGGGCCGGGGGCACCTGCCTTGGAACCGGTGGAGCCGATCGCACAGCCGGCGAGCGACGCGGCACAGGCCGATGCGATCACGACGCCCGCGGCGATCTTCTGGGTGGCGGCCATATTCCGCCCACCTTCTTCCTTCTCTCAGGCCAACGCTGATGAGGGCGTTTTCTGGTGTTGTGCCGGGAAGGCCCGACAGCGCCGCCAAGGTCGCACGGGACCGAGAAGGAATTAGTACGACAAGCCGATCAAATGACCGTCCCACTCTTTGGGGTGAGTGATTACCCCATTTGCCAGGAAAGTCTATGCCTGTCCTTTACTCTGAATTACGATTCGTTTACCGAGCGTTGTTCATTGCGTTGATCCATCCCGCCGCTGCACGCCGTGACCCACGGCCGCGACCCGACCCCGCCACATGGACGGGGACCACCTGATCCGCGACCGCGCTGCCCCGGAGGAGACGGGAACATGTCAGCCTGCACCCCCACCCGCACGACCGATCCGACTCGGGACCAGCGCTCCCACCAGCCCCACAGCCCGCCGTCCGGCCCGCACCGCCGATTCCGAGTCGCCGGCGCCGATGTGTCGGCCTCGATCGCGGTCTTCCTGATCGCCCTCCCCCTGTCCCTGGGCATCGCCCTCGCCACCGGCGCCCCGCTCCAGGCCGGCCTCGTCGCCGCCGCGGTCGGCGGGATCGTCGCCGGCCGGCTCGGCGGCTCGCCGCTCCAGGTCAGCGGCCCGGCCGCCGGGCTCACGGTCGTCACCGCCGACCTCATCCACCGCTACGGCTGGCGTACGACCTGCGCCATCACGGTCCTCGCGGGCCTCGCCCAACTCGGCCTGGGCTGCCTGCGCGTGGCGCGGACCGCGCTCGCGGTCAGCCCCGCCATTGTGCACGGCATGCTTGCCGGCATCGGCGTCACCATCGCCGTCGCCCAGCTGCACATCGTGCTCGGCGGCACCCCGCAGAGCTCCGTCCTCGCCAACCTCCGTGCACTGCCCGCCCAGTTGGCGAACCTGCACCCCGCCGCCGTGACCGTCAGCGCGCTGACCCTGACCCTGCTGGTGCTCTGGCCGCGGGTTCCCGGCCGGGTGGGCCGCGCCCTGCGCAGGATCCCGACCGCGCTCGTCGCCGTCGCCGGCGCCACAGTGACCGCCTCGCTCGCCGGACTGACCCTGCCCAAGGTCGACCTGCCGTCCTGGAGCAGCCACGCCCTGGCCGGGCTGCCGGAGGGACCGGTGCTCGGCCTGACCGCGGCCGTGCTCACCATCACGCTGGTCTGCAGCGTGCAGTCGCTGCTGGGCGCGGTCGCCGTCGACAAGATGGCGGCCGCACGGCCGGGCCTGACCGCCCGCGTCGGCCGCTCCGACCTGGACCGCGAACTGCTCGGGCAGGGCGCCGCGAACATCGCCTCCGGCGCGCTCGGCGGACTGCCGGTCGCGGGCGTGGCGGTGAGAAGTTCGGCGAATGTGCACGCGGGCGCCGTGAGCCGGAACTCCACGATGCTGCACGGCGTTCTCGTAGTGATCGCCGCGCTGCTGATGGTCCCGATCCTGGAGCTCATCCCGCTCGCCTCGCTCGCCGCCCTGGTGATGGCCGTCGGCATCCAGATGGTGTCCCTGCACCACATCCGCACGGTGACCCGCCACCGAGAAGTGCTCGTCTACGCCGTCACCACCCTCGGCGTCGTCCTCCTCGGTGTCCTGGAGGGCGTGACGCTGGGGGTCGCCGTGGCGGTCGCCGTCGCCATGCACCGCCTCGCCCGCACCCGCATCACGCACGAGGAGAAGGAAGGAGTCCATCACGTACACGTCCGAGGCCAGTTGACCTTCCTCGCCGTGCCACGGCTCAGCCGGGCCCTGCATCTCGTACCCCAAGGCGCCCACGCCGTCGTGGAGTTGGACGGTTCGTTCATGGACCACGCGGCGTACGAGTCACTGCAGGACTGGCAGAACACGCACACCGCACAGGGCGGCACCGCCGAACTGACCGGCCGCCGCGCCGGGGTGCGCATCGCCGAGCCCTGGGCTGCCGCCGACTCCTCCGGCACCGACGAGCCCGGCGCCTCCACCGGCTGCCGCTGCCGCCCGTGGACGCCCTGGCGAAACCACCAGTGCGATCCGCAGCCCGCGGCGCCCACGGGGTACGCCGACACATCCAGCGGTCGGAGCGGACCGGACGACACGAGTGACGCGAGCGGGCATCAACTGGCGCGCGGTATCAGCGTGTTCCAGCGCAACACCGCACCGCTCGTGCGGGGTGAGCTGGCCCGGCTGGCCCGGGAGGGGCAGCGGCCGTCGCAGCTCTTCCTCACCTGCGCGGACTCGCGGCTCGTCACGTCGATGATCACCTCCAGTGGTCCCGGCGATCTGTTCGTGGTGCGCAACGTGGGCAACCTTGTTCCGCTGCCCGGCGAGGACAGCGGCGACGACTCGGTGGCGGCCGCGATCGAGTACGCGGTGGACGTGCTGAAGGTGCGGTCCATCACGGTGTGCGGGCACTCCGGGTGCGGGGCCATGCAGGCGCTGCTCAACTCCGAGCCCGGCGGCGCCCGGACGCCGCTGAAGCGGTGGCTGCGGCACGGGCTGCCGAGCCTGGAGCGCATGGCCGACGGCAACCGGCCGTGGCCACGGCTCGCCGGCCGGGCGCCTGCCGACGCGGTGGAGCAGCTCTGCCTGACCAACGTGGTCCAGCAGTTGGAGCACCTGCACACCCACGAGTCGGTGTCCCGGGCCCTGCGTGAGGGTGCGCTGGAACTGCAGGGCATGTACTTCCACGTAGGAGAGGCGCAGGCGTATCTGCTCGCGGCGGCGGGCGGGGCCGAGGTGTTCGACCACGTGGAGGCGGCCGACCTGCCCGCCTGACCGGCACCGGGCCGTTCCGACACGCCCGGGCCGGTAAAGACGTGACCTTCACCGCGCGGCGTGGGCCCACTGTGATGTGAGAGGCGTTACAAGGGCTGAACTCCGGCCGATCGGCGTCCGTGGGTACGGGTGACTCCGGAGGCCACAGCTACCTTGCGAACAGGTCTAAACCAATTCCCGGTCGACCCTTGTCATCGGGCCCCCGGGTCTGATGAGCTGTGGCCTGGGACACAACGGACACCCTGGGAAAGGCAGATGCCGTGAGCAACGAAAGCCTGGCCAACCTGCTCAAGGAAGAGCGCAGGTTCGCGCCCCCCGCCGACCTGGCCGCAGGCGCCAACGTCACTGCGGAGGCGTACGAACAGGCCAAGGCTGACAGGCTCGGTTTCTGGGCCGAGCAGGCCCGCCGGCTGACCTGGGCCAAGGAACCGACCGAGACACTGGACTGGTCGAACCCGCCGTTCGCCAAGTGGTTCAAGGACGGCGAGCTCAATGTCGCGTACAACTGCGTGGACCGGCATGTCGAGGCGGGCCATGGCGACCGGGTCGCCATCCACTTCGAGGGCGAGCCCGGCGACGGCCGTGCGATCACCTACGCCGAGCTCAAGGACGAGGTGAGCAAGGCGGCAAACGCCCTGCTCGAGCTGGGAGTTCAGAAGGGCGACCGGGTCGCCGTCTACATGCCGATGATCCCGGAGACGGCGGTCGCGATGCTGGCCTGCGCCCGGATCGGTGCCGCGCACTCCGTCGTCTTCGGCGGCTTCTCGGCGGACGCGCTCGCCACCCGTATCCAGGACGCCGACGCCAAGGTCGTCATCACCTCCGACGGCGGTTACCGGCGCGGCAAGCCGTCCGCGCTCAAGCCGGCCGTGGACGACGCCATCGCGCGCGTGGACAACGTGGAGCACGTGCTGGTCGTCCGCCGCACCGGCCAGGAGGTCGCCTGGGACGACAGCCGCGACGTGTGGTGGCACGAGATCGTCGAGCGGCAGTCGGCCGAGCACACGCCGGAGGCGTTCGAGGCCGAGCAACCGCTGTTCATCCTGTACACGTCCGGTACGACGGGTAAGCCGAAGGGCATCCTGCACACCTCCGGCGGCTACCTCACCCAGGCCGCGTACACCCACCACGCCGTCTTCGACCTCAAGCCGGAGACCGACGTGTACTGGTGCACGGCCGACGTCGGCTGGGTCACCGGGCACTCGTACATCGTCTACGGGCCGCTGGCCAACGGCGCGACGCAGGTCATGTACGAGGGCACGCCGGACACCCCGCACCAGGGCCGGTTCTGGGAGATCGTGCAGAAGTACGGGGTGACGATCCTGTACACGGCGCCCACGGCCATTCGTACGTTCATGAAGTGGGGGGACGACATCCCCGCGAAGTTCGACCTCTCCTCCCTCCGCGTACTCGGCTCGGTCGGTGAGCCGATCAACCCCGAGGCGTGGATCTGGTACCGGAAGAACATCGGTGGCGACCGGACGCCGATCGTCGACACGTGGTGGCAGACCGAGACCGGCGCGATGATGATCTCGCCGCTGCCGGGCGTCACCGAGACCAAGCCCGGTTCCGCGCAGACTCCGCTGCCCGGCATCTCCGCGACGGTCGTCGACGACGAGGCGAACGAGGTGGCCAACGGCGGCGGTGGCTATCTGGTCCTCACCGAGCCGTGGCCGTCGATGCTGCGCACCATCTGGGGCGACGACCAGCGGTTCATCGACACGTACTGGTCGCGCTTCGAGGGCAAGTACTTCGCCGGCGACGGTGCGAAGAAGGACGACGACGGCGACATCTGGCTGCTGGGCCGGGTGGACGACGTCATGCTCGTCTCCGGGCACAACATCTCCACCACCGAGGTGGAGTCGGCGCTCGTCTCCCACCCGTCGGTCGCCGAGGCGGCCGTGGTCGGTGCGACGGACGAGACGACGGGCCAGGCGATCGTCGCCTTCGTCATCCTGCGCGGTACGGCGAACGCCGAGGACGAGGGTCTGGTCAACGACCTGCGCAACCACGTCGGCGCCACCCTCGGCCCGATCGCCAAGCCCAAGCGGATCCTGCCGGTGGCCGAGCTGCCGAAGACCCGCTCCGGCAAGATCATGCGGCGCCTGCTGCGGGACGTCGCCGAGAACCGCCAACTGGGTGACGTGACGACGCTGACGGACTCGACGGTCATGGACCTCATCCAGGCGAAGCTGCCGGCGGCGCCCAGCGAGGACTGAGCCTCCCCGTCCCGAAGGGGCGTCCGGCGCGAAAGGCGCCGGACGCCCCTTTTAGGTAAACTAAGCAAAACAATCGTGACCCTCAAGGTGTGCCGGGAAGTCTGGTCGGCAAGTAGTTCTGCCCTGCCCACCGACCGGAGGTCTCCCCCGTGGCCGCGCCCCGCACCACCCCCGCCCGCAAGCTCTTCGGACGCCTGTCGCTGCCCGAGCGGAACTTCGTCGCGGACGCGCTGCGCACCGAGACCGTCGGCGGTGTGCTGCTGCTGGTGGCCGCGATCACGGCGCTGATCTGGGCGAACATACCCGCGCTGCACGACAGTTACGAGAGCGTCAGCCACTTCCACCTCGGCCCCGAGGCCCTCGGCCTGAACCTCTCGGTCGCGCACTGGGCCGCCGACGGCCTCCTCGCGCTCTTCTTCTTCGTCGCCGGCATCGAGCTCAAGCGCGAGCTGGTCGCCGGTGACCTCAGGGACCCCAGGGCGGCCGCGCTGCCGGTCGTCGCCGCCTTGTGCGGCATGGCCGTACCGGCTCTCGTCTACGCCCTCACCAACGCCACCGGCGGCGGATCGCTCGCGGGCTGGGCGGTGCCCACGGCCACCGACATCGCCTTCGCGCTGGCCGTGCTCGCCGTCATCGGCACATCCCTGCCGAGCGCCCTGCGCGCCTTCCTGCTCACCCTCGCCGTCGTCGACGACCTCTTCGCGATCCTGATCATCGCGGTGTTCTTCACGAGCACGATCGACTTCGCCGCGCTCGGCGGCGCCGTCGTGGGCCTCGCCGTCTTCTGGCTGCTGCTCAGGAAGGGCGTACGCGGCTGGTACGTGTACGTCCCTCTCGCCCTCGTCATCTGGGCGCTGATGTACAACAGCGGCGTCCACGCGACCATCGCGGGCGTCGCCATGGGCCTGATGCTGCGCTGCACGCCCCGCGAGGGCGAGCAGCACTCCCCGGGCGAGCACATCGAGCATCTCGTACGTCCCCTGTCGGCGGGCCTGGCGGTGCCGCTGTTCGCCCTGTTCAGCGCCGGTGTCGCCGTCTCGGGCGGGGCGCTGGGCGATGTGTTCACCAAGCCGGAGACCCTCGGTGTCGTCCTGGGGCTCGTCGTCGGCAAGGCGTTCGGGATCTTCGGCGGTACATGGCTGACGGCCCGTTTCACCCGGGCCTCGCTCAGCGACGACCTCGCCTGGGCCGACGTGTTCGCCGTGGCCACGCTGGCCGGCATCGGCTTCACCGTGTCGCTGCTCATCGGCGAGCTGGCCTTCGACGGGGACGCCGTACTGACCGGCGAGGTCAAGGCCGCCGTACTCACCGGATCCCTGATGGCTGCCGTGCTGGCGACAGTGCTGCTGAAGATACGGAACGCCAAGTACCGCAGGCTGTGGGAGGCCGAGGAGCGGGACGAGGACCTCGACGGGATCCCGGACATCTACGAGCAGGACGATCCGGCGTACCACCTGCGGATGGCGGCCATCTACGAGGGCAAGGCCGCCGAGCACCGCCGGATCGCCGAACTGAAGGCCGCCGAGCGACGCGCGCTTGCCGAAGTGCCGGGCGGGGCAGGCGACGAGGACGGCCGTCCGGCATGATCTGACGGGACGGTACAAAAAGAGAGTGAGGGAGACCGCGATGAGCGCACCCGACGGCAGCCCGGTCGGCGCCGACCGCAGCATCGGCCAGCTGTTCGCCTCGGCGACGACCGAAATGTCGGCGCTGGTGCACGACGAGATCGCGCTGGCCAAGGCGCAGCTCAAGCAGGACGTGAAGCGCGGCGCGACGAGCGGCGGCGCGTTCACCGTGGCCGGTGCGGTGCTGGTGTTCTCCCTGCCGATGCTCAACTTCGCGCTGGCGTACGGGATCCACGCCTGGACGGGCGGCCACAACGGCCAGGGCGGCTGGAACCTCGGCTGGTGCTTCCTGCTGTCCTTCGCGGCCAACGTCCTCATCGCCGGTCTCCTCGCCCTGGTCGGCGTCGTCTTCGCGAAGAAGGCCAAGAAGGGCAAGGGCCCGCAGAAGGTGGCCGCGTCCATGAAGGAGACTGCGGGCGTCCTGCAGAAGGCCAAGCCGCACCCGCGGCCCGAGCCCAGGGCGATCGAGGACCGGGCCCCCGAGGCCATCGAGGCTGTGGCACGCTCGTCCTCATGACGGACTCGTCCACCCCTGCGGGGCATTCACCTTCGGCGCAACCCACTTCGGTCGTACGGCCGGACGTCCTCCCGGACGGGACCAAGGTGACCCACCGGGACGTGGCCGCCAACGGCGCCCGCTTCCACATCGCCGAGGTCGGCGACGGGCCGCTGGTGCTGCTGCTGCACGGCTTCCCGCAGTTCTGGTGGACCTGGCGGCACCAGCTGACCGCACTCGCCGACGCGGGCTTCCGGGCCGTCGCCATGGACCTGCGGGGAGTCGGCGGCAGCGACCGCACCCCGCGCGGCTACGACCCGGCCAACCTCGCCCTCGACATCACCGGCGTGGTCCGCTCCCTCGGCGAGCCGGACGCCGCTCTGGTCGGCCACGACCTGGGCGGGTATCTGGCGTGGACGGCGGCCGTGATGCGCCCCAAGCTGGTGCGCCGGCTCGCGGTCGCGTCGATGCCGCATCCCCGGCGCTGGCGCTCGGCGATGCTCTCCGACGTCAAGCAGTCGCGCGCGGGCTCCTACATCTGGGGGTTCCAGCGGCCCTGGATCCCCGAGCGGCAGCTGACCGCGGACGACGGGGAGCTCGTCGCGGAGCTGATCCGGGACTGGTCCGGGCCGAACCTGCCGGACGGCGAGGCCCTGGAGACGTACCGCCGCGCGATGTGCATCCCGTCGACGGCGCACTGCTCGATCGAGCCGTACCGCTGGATGGTCCGCTCCATCGCCCGCCCGGACGGCATCCAGTTCAACCGCCGCATGAAGCGCCCGCTGCGGGTCCCGACCCTCCATCTCCACGGCTCGCTCGACCCCGTGATGCGCACACGGAGCGCGGCCGGATCCGGGGAGTACGTCGAAGCCCCGTACCGCTGGCGGCTGTTCGACGGACTCGGTCACTTCCCGCACGAGGAAGATCCGGTCACTTTCAGCACAGAACTGGTCAATTGGCTGAAAGATCCCGAACCCGATCGGTGACCGAGCCGATGCGCCCGGTATCCGGAACTGAACAACTGTCCTACGAACAGCCAATTGCCTGGCGCATAGGCCAATTGGGGGCCCAGGGGGCGGTTATCGACCTTGGGGCAGGGGCAGACGTCGGGGTATGGGCTGGACGCACGACTACAGTGACGCAGCACGCAACCGCCGCTCGGCCAGTGGCCTGAGCTCCCACCAACGAGGCGGTGCGCCGCAGATGGCGGGCACGGATCTCCGGGTGGGCATCCCGCGCATTCTGCGCCGCCGGGCCCGCTGGGTCTCGGTACGCCTGCGTCATCCCAGGGGCTGACACGCCCCCTTGCTTCTTGCGTCCGGATCCCGGGCTCACAGTGCGCAGCTGTCGCTGTCCACCTGCTGGTTCGCGGTACGCCCCTTGGCGATGTCCTCCTGGATCTCGTCCGCGGTGAGCGCGTAGCCGGTGTCGGCGTCGTCCAGGGACTTCGCGAAGACCACGCCGTACACATTGCCCTCGGGCGTGAGCAGCGGGCCGCCGGAGTTGCCCTGGCGGACGGTCGCGTAGAGCGAGTAGACGTCGCGGCGGACGGTGCCGCGGTGGTAGATGTCCGGGCCGTTGGCCGGGATGCGGCCACGCACGCGTGCGGCGCGGACGTCGTACGAGCCGTTCTCCGGGAAGCCCGCGATGATCGCGCTGTCGCCGCTCTTCGCGTCCGTGGACGTGAACTTCAGGGCGGGCGCCTTGAGATCGGGTACGTCGAGTACGGCGATGTCTCGGTGCCAGTCGTAGAGGACGACCTTCGCGTCGTACTTCCGGCCCTCGCCGCCTATCTGGACGGTGGGCTCGTCGACGCCGCCGACCACGTGCGCATTGGTCATGACGCGGCGGTCGCCGAAGACGAAGCCGGTGCCCTCCAGGACCTTGCCGCAGCTCTGGGCGGTGCCCATGACCTTGACGATGGACTTCTGCGCGCGGGTGGCGACGGGGCTGTTCGCGAGCGCCGGGTCCGGGGGCTGGACGTCGGTGATGGGCTCGTTCGAGAACGGGCTGAAGACCTGCGGGAAGCCGTTCTGCGCGAGGACCGAGGAGAAGTCCGCGAACCAGGTGTCGGCCTGGTCGGGCAGGGCCCGGGAGACGCCGAGGAGCACCTTGGAGCTGCGGACCTCCTTGCCGAGGGTCGGCAGCGTCGTACCCGCGAGGGCCGAGCCGATCAGCCAGGCGACCAGGAGCATCGCGACGACGTTGACGAGGGCGCCGCCCGTCGCGTCCAGGGCGCGGGCCGGCGACCAGGTGATGTAGCGGCGCAGCTTGTTGCCGAGGTGGGTGGTCAGGGCCTGGCCGACCGAGGCGCAGACGATGACGACGACGACCGCGACGACGGCGGCGGTGGTGCTCACCTCGGCGTTGTCGGTCAGCGCGTCCCAGATGACGGGCAGTGTGTAGACGGCGACGAGACCGCCGCCCAGGAACCCGATCACCGACAGGATGCCGACGACGAAGCCCTGGCGATAGCCGACGATCGCGAACCACACGGCAGCGACCAGCAACAGGATGTCCAGCACGTTCACCGGTTCGAGCCTCGCCTCATCACTTCGCGCTCACCACAGGTCGGCCGGGGGTCTGGCCCGCCGCGCAGCGGCATTCGGATGCCGCGTCCCCCAGATGGACACAGCACGGCAGACACCCTGTCATGACCGCCAGTCGAGCGGGACCTGCTTCTCCCTGTCCCAGGGGCGCTCCCAGCCCGAGTAGTGGAGCAGACGGTCGATGATTCCGGCCGTGAAGCCCCAGACCAGGGCCGATTCGACCAGGAATGCCGGACCTCGGTGGCCGCTGGGGTGAACGGTGGTGGCGCGGTTGTCGGGGTTCGTGAGATCCGCCACGGGGACCGTGAAGACCCTCGCCGTCTCGTTCGGGTCGACGACCCCGACCGGGCTCGGCTCGCGCCACCAGCCGACCACCGAGGTCACGACGAAGCCGCTGACCGGGATGTACAGCCTGGGCAGGACGCCGAAGAGCTGGACGCCGGCCGGGTCCAGCCCGGTCTCCTCCTCGGCCTCGCGGAGAGCGGCCCGAAGCGGCCCGTCGGCCTTCGGGTCGCCGTCCTCGGGGTCGAGGGCACCGCCGGGGAAGGACGGCTGCCCCGCGTGGGACCTGAGCGAGCTGGCCCGCTCCATCAGCAGCAGCTCGGGGCCGCGCTCGCCCTCGCCGAAGAGGATCAGTACGGCCGACTGCCTCCCCGCCCCGTTCTCCGGCGGCAGGAACCGGCTCAGCTGCAGCGGCTGGACCGTCTCCACCGCCCGCACCACCGGTTCCAGCCACTTGGGCAGGCCCTCCTTGCTGAGCGTCACCGGACCGCCCTGCGTATTGCTCGCGCGCGTCATCGCCACCCCCGTTCTGCCGAGTCCAACGCCCGACGACCTCCTGATCGTTCCGTCATCCGGCCCCCAGCGGCGGTGCCGCCTTTCCGCCCGCGTCCAGGTAGGCCTGCGGGGGCTTCAGGCGCTGGCCCGGGAAGCCGCCCTTCTCGTACTTGAGGAGCTTCTTCGCCTTCTCCGGGTCCGTCTCCCCCTCGCCGTACGCCGGGCAGAGCGGGGCGATCGGGCAGGCGCCGCAGGCGGGCTTGCGGGCATGGCAGATGCGGCGGCCGTGGAAGATCACGTGGTGCGAGAGCATCGTCCAGTCGCTCTTGGGGAAGAGCGCGCCGACGGCGGCCTCGATCTTGTCGGGCTCGGTCGCGGTGGTCCACTGCCAGCGCTTCACAAGCCGCTGGAAGTGCGTGTCCACGGTGATGCCGGGCCGACCGAACGCGTTCCCCAGCACCACGAAGGCCGTCTTGCGGCCCACGCCGGGCAGCTTGACCAGGTCCTCGAGACGGCCCGGGACCTCGCCGCCGAACTGCTCCACCAGGGCCCTGGACAGCCCCATGACCGACTTGGTCTTGGCCCGGAAGAAGCCGGTCGGGCGGAGGATCTCCTCGACCTCCTCGGGGTTGGCGGCGGCCAGGTCCTCCGGCGTCGGGTACTTGGCGAACAGTGCGGGCGTCGTCTGGTTGACCCTGAGGTCGGTGGTCTGGGCCGACAGGACCGTCGCCACCACGAGCTGGAAGGGGTTCTCGAAGTCCAGCTCGGGGTGGGCGTACGGATAGACGTCGGCGAGCTCGCGGTTGATACGGCGGGCGCGCCGGACCAGAGCGGTGCGGGACTCGTCCTTCGGCGGCTTGGCGACCGGCTTCACTGCCGCCGACTTTGCGGCAGCCGATTTCGCCGTAGCGCTTTTCGTCACTTTTGCCGGTTTCTTTCCGCCGCCGGGGTTCTGTTCGCCCACAGCGGAATCACGACGTACAACCACCCGCCCAGCCCCCTTGGCCTGTGCTCTCACCGGCGATTTGGACACCCGGCCAGCCTAAAGCCCGGCACTGACATCCGCCCCGGACCCAGGAGATCGGCCCCCAATTGGACCCCTGCCGCTTACCCCGGGACATGTGTGCGGCATCCTTGTGACAGATCACACTGTTTGGACCGTCCGGCAAGATGGGGAGCACGGTCCCCTGGTACCAAGGGGGAGCAAGATCCCCTGAGCAGGTCGACAAGGAGAGTACTCGTGGACGACGTTCTGCGGCGCAACCCGCTCTTCGCGGCGCTCGACGACGAGCAGGCCGCGGAGCTCCGCGCCTCCATGAGTGAGGTGACCCTCGCGCGCGGTGACGCGCTCTTCCACGAGGGCGACCCCGGTGACCGGCTCTACGTCGTCACCGAGGGCAAGGTGAAGCTTCACCGCACCTCCCCGGACGGCCGCGAGAACATGCTCGCCGTCGTCGGTCCCGGCGAGCTGATCGGCGAGCTGTCGCTGTTCGACCCGGGCCCTCGCACCGCCACGGCCACCGCGCTGACCGAGGTCAAGATGCTCGGCCTCGGCCACGGTGACCTGCAGCCCTGGCTGAGCGCCCGCCCCGAGGTGGCCGGCGCCCTGCTGCGCGCCGTCGCCCGCCGGCTGCGCAAGACCAACGACGCGATGTCCGATCTGGTCTTCTCGGACGTGCCCGGCCGCGTGGCCCGCGCCCTGCTGGACCTCTCCCGCCGCTTCGGCGTGCAGTCCGAGGAGGGCATCCACGTCGTCCACGACCTGACGCAGGAGGAGCTGGCCCAGCTGGTCGGCGCGTCCCGCGAGACGGTCAACAAGGCGCTGGCGGACTTCGCGCAGCGCGGGTGGCTCCGCCTGGAGGCCCGGGCCGTGATCCTGCTGGACGTCGAGCGTCTGGCCAAGCGGTCGCGCTGACGCCGTTCCGGGAGCTCCGGCTGATGTAGTGGGGCCATGTCCGAAAACGTGGCCCTCAAGGGTCTCGACGCGCAGGGCTGCATCGAGCGCGAGGGCTCTCTCGCGCGCGTGCCGCACGCCTTCCGTCCCGTCGTCGCCGCCGCCCGTGACCGGCTGCTCGAGGTGTTCGGGGCTGGGTTGCACAGCGCGTACCTCTACGGGTCGGTTCCGCGCGGCAACGCGCGCGTGGGGCGCAGTGATCTGGATCTGCTCGTCGCGCTGCGGGAGGAGCCGTCGGACACGGACCGGGAGGCCGTCCGGACGCTCGGTGAGGCCGTCGACAAGGAGTTCCCGCAGATCGACGGGGTCGGCACGCTGCTGTACAGCCGGGCGCGCCTGCTGAGCGAGCAGGAGACGTACGACCTGGGCTGGTTCGTCGCCTGTCTGTGCACGCCGCTGCTCGGGGAGGACCTCGCCGAGTATCTGCCGCGCTACCGGCCCGACTCCCTGCTGGCCCGCGAGACCAACGGGGACCTCGCCCTGCTGCTGCCCCGCTGGCGGCAGCGGATCGCGGACGCCGAGAACGCCGACGAGGCCCGGCGGCCGCTCGTGCGGTTCATGTCCCGGCATCTCGTCCGCACCGGGTTCACGCTGGTCATGCCCCGCTGGAACGGCTGGACCAGCGATCTGGCGGAGATGGCCGAGGCGTTCGGCGGGTACTACCCGGAGCGTGCCCGGCAGATGCGCGCCGCGGCCGTCCTCGGGTACGAGCCGACCGGCGACGCCGCCGTACTGCGCTCGTACGTCGACGACCTCGGGCCGTGGCTCGCCGACGAGTACGCGCGCGTGCACGGCGTCAAAGCCCCGAGGGCTCAGATCAGCCCGTGCTCCTCCAGGTAGTCCAGCTGCGCCCGCACCGACAGCTCCGCCGCCGGCCACAGGGATCGGTCCACGTCCGCGTACACGTGCTCGACGACCTGGGAGGGCGTGCGGTAGCCGTCCTCCACGGCCGTCTCGACCTGGGCGAGGCGGTGGGCGCGGTGGGCCAGGTAGAACTCGACGGCGCCCTGGGCGTCGTCCAGGACCGGGCCGTGGCCGGGCAGGACCGTGTGGACGCCGTCGTCGACCGTCAGCGAGCGCAGGCGTCGCAGCGAATCGAGGTAGTCGCCCAGACGGCCGTCGGGGTGGGCCACGACCGTTGTGCCGCGGCCGAGGACAGTGTCGCCGGTCAGGACCGCCCGGTCGGCCGGGAGGTGGAAGCAGAGCGAGTCCGAGGTGTGGCCGGGAGTCGGTACGACCCGCAGCTCCAGGCCGCCGACCGTGACCGCGTCCCCGGCGGCCAGTCCCTCGTCGCCCAGCCGCAGCGCCGGGTCCAGGGCCCGCACCTTCGTGGCCGTCAGCTCGGCGAAGCGTGCGGCGCCCTCGGCGTGGTCCGGGTGGCCGTGGGTCAGCAGGGTGAGCGCGATGCGTTTGCCTGCCTTCTCGGCCGTGTCCACTACGGTGCGCAGGTGGCCCTCGTCCAGCGGGCCGGGGTCGACGACCACCGCCAGGTCGGAGTCGGGCTCGGCCAGGATCCAGGTGTTCGTGCCGTCGAGGGTCATCGCCGAGGCGTTGGGCGCCAGGACGTTGACCGCCCGGGGGGTGGCGGGGCCCGTGAGGATCCCGCCCCGTGGCTGGCCGGGAAGGGCTGCTGCGTCCGTCATGCGGGGGCTCCACCGGTCGGGAGGTCGGTCGGGATGCGCTTGGTGAACTCGTCGTGGCCAGGCCAGGTCAGCACGATCTGGTCGCCTTCGAGGCGGGCCTGCGCCAGTACGGCGGTCATGTCGCGGTCGGGGGCCGCGGCGAGCGCCTCGTCGGCGGTGGCGTGCGAGGCCAGCTGGCGCAGGGTGGCGATGGTGGGCGGCATCATCATCAGCTCGCCCTTGTCGTAGCCGTCTGCCGCCTCCTCGGGCCTGATCCACACCGTGCGGTCGGCCTCCGTGGAGGCGTTGCGGGTGCGCTGGCCGTGCGGGAGGGCGGCGACGAAGAAGAAGGTGTCGTAGCGGCGGGACTCGAACTCCGGGGTGATCCAGCGGGTCCAGGCCCCGAGGAGGTCCGAGCGCAGGACCAGGCCGCGGCGGTCCAGGAACTCGGCGAAGGAGAACTCACGGGCGGCCACGGCCGCGCGGTCGGCCTCCCAGTCCTCGCCCGTGGTGTCGCCGACCACGGAGTCGGCGGAGGGCCCGGCGAGCAGGACGCCCGCCTCCTCGTACGTCTCGCGCACGGCCGCGCAGACGATCGCCTGGGCCGTCCGCTCGTCGACGCCGAGCCGTTTCGCCCACCACGCGCGCGTGGGGCCCGCCCAGCGGATGTGGTGCTCGTCGTCGCGGGGGTCGACGCCGCCGCCGGGATACGCGTACGCGCCTCCGGCGAAGGCCATGGAGGCGCGTCTGCGCAGCATGTGGACGAAGGGACCGCCGTCGGTGTCCTTCAGGAGCATGACGGTGGCCGCGCGCTTCGGGACGACCGGGGTGAGCGTGCCCTCGGCGAGCGCACGGATGCGTTCCGGCCAGTCCTGCGGAAACCACTGCCCATTCGCCATGGGCGGAGGCTATCCCGTGGTGCGCGAATGTTCGAGAGGCCCCCGAGGTCAGAGCGCCGTCCCCGGGGTGGGCGGTCGGCTACGGGACGAGCTCGACCTGGATCTCGACCTCCACGGGCGCGTCCAGCGGGAGCACGGCCACGCCGACCGCACTGCGCGCGTGCACGCCCTTGTCGCCGAGGACCTCGCCGAGCAGCTCGCTCGCGCCGTTGACCACGCCGGGCTGGCCGGTGAAGTCCGAAGCCGAGGCGACGAAGCCCACGACCTTCACCACGCGCGCGATGCGGTCCAGGTCGCCGGTCACGGACTTGACGGCGGCCAGGGCGTTCAGCGCGCAGGTGCGGGCGAGCTCCTTGGCCTCCTCGGCCGTGACCTCCGCGCCGACCTTGCCGGTGACGGGCAGCTTGCCCTCCACCATGGGGAGCTGGCCGGCCGTGTACACGTAGACGCCGGACTGGACGGCCGGCTGGTAGGCGGCCAGCGGCGGCACGACCTCCGGCAGGGTCAGACCGAGCTCGGCGAGCTTCGCCTCGACGGCGCCCATTACTGCTTCTCCCGCTTCAGGTAGGCCACCAGCTGCTCGGGGTTGTTCGGCCCGGGCACGACCTGGACGAGCTCCCAGCCGTCCTCGCCCCAGGTGTCCAGAATCTGCTTCGTGGCGTGGACGAGCAGCGGCACGGTTGCGTATTCCCACTTGGTCATGCGGCCGACTTTAGCCGCTGCCCGACCGCCGTCTGTTCCCGCGTTATCCACAGGCTGTCGCGTGGTTGGCACACAGACTGGTTAGGCTCGAAGGTGTGAGCAGGCTCCAGGTCGTCAGCGGCAAGGGCGGGACCGGAAAGACGACGGTCGCCGCCGCACTCGCGCTGGCCCTCGCGACCGAGGGGAAGCGGACGCTTCTCGTCGAGGTCGAGGGGCGCCAGGGCATCGCGCAGCTCTTCGAGACGGAGGCGCTGCCCTACGAGGAGCGGAAGATCGCCGTCGCTCCGGGGGGCGGGGAGGTGTTCGCCCTCGCCATCGACCCCGAACTGGCCCTTCTGGACTACCTCCAGATGTTCTACAAGCTGGGGGGCGCCGGACGGGCCCTGAAGAAGCTCGGCGCGATCGACTTCGCCACCACCGTCGCGCCCGGCCTCAGAGACGTACTCCTGACCGGCAAGGCGTGCGAGGCGGTGCGCCGCAAGGACAGGTCCGGACGGTTCGCGTACGACTACGTGGTCATGGACGCGCCGCCCACCGGCCGCATCACGCGGTTCCTGAACGTGAACGACGAGGTGGCCGGGCTCGCGAAGATCGGGCCGATACACAATCAGGCGCAGGCCGTGATGCGGGTGCTGAAGTCGTCGGAGACGGCCGTGCACCTGGTGACTCTGCTGGAGGAGATGCCCGTCCAGGAGACCGCGGACGGGATCGCCGAACTGCGGGCGGCGAAGCTGCCGGTGGGGCGGATCATCGTGAACATGGTCCGGCCGCAGGTGTTGGACGCGTCGGACCTGGAACTCGCACGGAGCGTGCCGCGTTCTTCTGTTGCCAGGTCGCTCTCGGCGGCGGGGCTCGGCGGGGCGCGCCGCGGTGGGAACGCCGAGAAGCTGGTGGACCCCCTGCTCCAGCAGGCCGAGGAGTACGCCGAGCGGTATGCGCTGGAGCACGAGCAGCGGGCGGTGCTCGGCGAGTTGGGCCTGCCGGTGCACGAACTGCCGCTGCTGGCCGAGGGCATGGACCTGGCGGGGCTGTACGAGCTGGCCACCGAGCTGCGGGAGCAGGGCCTGTCATGAGCCGGGGCAAGCGGAGCACGAGTCGTAAGCAGCGGAAGCAGGGGATGTCATGAGTCCGGAGCCGGCCCACACACAGGAGACCGCCCGCCACCACCTCTCCCCCACGCGCATGCTCGACGTCGACCCGCTGCTCGACGACCCGAAGACGCGGATCGTGGTGTGCTGCGGTTCGGGCGGCGTGGGCAAGACCACCACGGCGGCCGCGCTCGGCCTCAGGGCTGCCGAGCGCGGCCGCAAGGTGGTCGTCCTGACCATCGACCCGGCGCGCAGGCTCGCCCAGTCCATGGGCATCGACTCCCTGGACAACACCCCGCGCCGGGTGAAGGGCGTCGACGGCGACGGCGAACTGCACGCCATGATGCTGGACATGAAGCGCACCTTCGACGAGGTCGTCGAGGCGCACGCGGACCCCGAGCGGGCGTCCGCGATCCTGGCCAACCCCTTCTACCAGTCGCTCTCGGCGGGCTTCGCGGGCACGCAGGAGTACATGGCGATGGAGAAGCTCGGGCAGCTGCGGGCCCGGGACGAGTGGGACCTGATCGTCGTCGACACGCCCCCGTCCCGCTCCGCGCTCGACTTCCTGGACGCGCCCAAGCGGCTCGGCTCGTTCCTGGACGGCCGGCTGATCCGGCTGCTGACCGCCCCGGCCAAGCTCGGCGGACGCGCGGGCATGAAGTTCCTGAACGTCGGGATGTCGATGATGACCGGCACGCTCGGCAAGCTGCTGGGCGGTCAACTGCTCAAGGACGTCCAGACGTTCGTGGCCGCGATGGACACCACCTTCGGCGGGTTCCGCACGCGCGCGGACGCCACGTACAAGCTGCTGCAGGCGCCCGGGACGGCGTTCCTCGTGGTGGCGGCCCCGGAGCGGGACGCGCTGCGTGAGGCCGCGTACTTCGTGGAGCGGCTGGCGGCCGAGGACATGCCGCTCGCCGGCCTGGTGCTCAACCGGGTCCACGGCAGCGGCGCCGCCCGGCTGTCGGCCGAGCGTGCGCTCACCGCCGCGGAAAATCTTGTGGAGCCCCGCATTGTGGATCAGGACGGCGGGAAAGCTGGACTTCGTAACTCTCCCGACACGTACGGCAGTTCAGAATCTCCCGCATCCGAACCCGCCGAGTCCGATGCCTCCGGGCCCACCGGGTCCGACACGTCCGCGGCCAACTCCCCCGGTCCGGACGCCGAGGATCAGGGCGTCGACCGGGTCACCGCAGGCCTGTTGAGGCTGCACGCCGAACGTATGCAACTGCTCTCCCGCGAGCAGCGCACGCGCGACCGCTTCACCGCGCTCCACCCCGAGGTGGCGGTGGCCGAAGTGGGCGCGCTGCCCGGCGATGTGCACGACCTCGCTGGGCTGCGGGACATCGGAGACCGGCTCGCGGCCAACCGGCCGGAGCTGCCCGAGACGCGTGGCTGAGGGTGCCCCCGAGGGGGTGGTCTCAGCTCACCGCCGCGTAGTTCTCGTACACCTCGTCGTCGTCGAGCGGCAGGATCCCCACGCCGCGTTCGTATTCCAGACGAGCCGTCTCAAGAAGCCGGCGCCAGGAGGTGACGGTGGGTCGCCTGCGCAGCAGTGCGCGGCGCTCCCGCTCCGTCATGCCTCCCCACACGCCGAACTCGACGCGGTTGTCGAGCGCATCGGCCAGGCATTCCGTGCGCACCGGGCATCCGGTGCACACCGCCTTGGCCCTGTTCTGCGCTGCTCCCTGAACGAACAGTTCATCCGGATCGGTAGTGCGGCAGGCGGCCTGCGCACTCCAGTCGGTTACCCAGCCCATACCGGCGCCGTCCTCTCCCGAATCGAGGCTCCCCCACGGCGGCAGCGGCATATTCACCGCCGCCAGTTGAGGACGTTACGGAAGGTGGGCACAGCGCAACACCCCCTTCGGGCCCAATCTTGAATGGCCCGAACGGACTATGCGTAAGCGGCAGATCACCCGGGGGAGTGAGCTGGTGACATGCGTGACCTTCCCGGCAAACCGGGACAGTTCAGTTGGGTCACAACGGGCGCCAGGTGACACACAAGGCGGATTCGGGCACGCCCCCAACAAAAAAGTTGCGGAACCTCCGGAACGATTCGGGGTCGCCGGACGTATTGATACGTGGCCCTACTGCTGTGACAGTTGAGAGCAGCTTAGGCCAAGGCCTTGACGTGTGTCCGGCGAATGAGAACGTAGGCTGCCCTCATGCCAAAGAAGCGCTCGGGCGGTGGTCTGTCGCCAACGCAGCAGGCCGCCAAGTTCCTCGGTGTCAGTGTGCTCGCAGGAGCCGTACTGGCCGGCATCGCGCTGCCCGCCTTCGGCGCGCTGGGACTTGCAGCCAAGGGTTCGGTGGAGAGTTTCGACGAGCTCCCGGCCAACCTCAAGACACCACCGCTGAGTCAGCGCACCACGATCCTCGACGCCGACGGCGGCCAGATCGCCACGGTGTACTCGCGCGACCGCACGGTGGTCGCCCTCAAGGACATCTCGCCGTACATGCAGAAGGCGATCGTCGCGATCGAGGACTCGCGCTACTACCAGCACGGCGCGGTCGACCTGAAGGGCATCCTGCGCGCGCTGAACAAGAACGCGCAGAGCGGCGGAGTGGCCCAGGGCGCCTCCACGCTCACCCAGCAGTACGTGAAGAACGTCGCCATCGAGGAGGCCGGCGACGACCCGACCAAGGTCGCGCAGGCCACTCAGCAGACCCTCGGCCGCAAGATCAAGGAGCTGAAGTACGCGATCCAGGTCGAGGAGGAGCTCGGCAAGAAGAAGATCCTCGAGAACTACCTGAACATCACGTTCTTCGGCGAGCAGGCCTACGGCATCGAGGCCGCCGCCCAGCGCTACTTCTCCAAGCACGCCAAGGACCTCAACGTCCAGCAGGCGGCGCTGCTTGCCGGCATCGTCCAGTCGCCCAGCCGCTACGACCCGGTGAACGACGAGGCGGAGGCCACCAAGCGCCGTAACGTCGTCCTGCAGCGGATGGCCGACATGGGCGACATCTCGCAGTCGGAGGCCGACAAGGCCAAGGAGACGCCGCTCGGCCTCAAGCCCAGCCAGCCCAAGAACGGTTGCATCACCGCGGTCAAGGGCGCCGGTTTCTTCTGCGACTACGTCCGCGAGGTGTTCCTCAACGACCCGATCTTCGGCAAGTCCAGGGAAGCCCGGGCGAAGGTCTGGAACCAGGGCGGTCTGACGATCCGTACGACGCTCGACCCGCAGGCCCAGGAGTCGGCGCAGGCGTCGATCAAGGAGCACGTCAACAAGAGCGACTCGGTGGCGACCGCCGCCACCATCGTCCAGCCCGGCACCGGCAAGATCCTCGCCATGGGCCAGTCGCGTCCGTACGGCTTCGGCAAGCACGAGACGCAGATCAACCTGTCGGTGAACTCGGACATGGGCGGCGGCGCCGGCTACCAGCCCGGTTCGACGTTCAAGCCGATCGTGGCGGCCGCCGCCATCGAGGGCGGCACGCCGGCGACACAGCAGTACTCCTCGCCGTACGAGATGGAGTACCCGGCCCCGGTCTCGGCCTGTGACGGCAGGTCCTGGGACGAGAAGGGCGTCAAGCTCACCAACGAGAACGAGACGGAGCACGGCCCGTACTCGATGAAGGAAGCGACCGCCAAGTCGGTCAACACCTACTACGTGCAGCTGATCAGCGACATCGGCATCTGCCCGGTCACGACGATGGCGGGCAAGATGGGCGTCGAGCGGGCAGACGGCAAGAAGCTGCAGCAGGCCCCGTCCATCGCCCTGGGCACCCAGGAGATGTCCCCGCTGACGATGGCGAACGCGTACGCGACCTTCGCCTCGCGCGGTACGTACTGCACGCCGGTCGCCATCGAGTCGATCAGCCAGCGGATCGGTGACAGGACGAAGTCGCTCCAGGTTCCGAAGTCGACCTGCTCGCGGGCGATGTCGGAGAAGACCGCCGACACCATCAACACCCTGCTGAGGGGCGTCGTCGAGGACGGTACGGGTCAGCAGGCGGGCCTCGGCAGCCGCCCGAGCGCCGGTAAGACCGGTACGACGGACTTCCGTTACGCCGCCTGGTTCGTCGGCTACACGCCCAACATGGCGGGCGCGGTGTGGGTCGGCGACCCGGCGCACAAGCGGAAGATGATCGACATCTCCATCGGCGGCGTGTGGCACGAGAAGGTCTTCGGCGGCGAGGTGCCCGGCCCGATCTGGCGCGACATGATGAACGGCGCGCTGGACGGCAAGGCCGCCCCCGACTTCAACTACGTCGACATCCCCGACGGCGACAAGGGCAAGGGGAACGGAAACGGCGACGGGGACGGGGACGGGAACAACGGCGACAACGGCGGCACCACCGACGGCGGCACGGACGGCGGTACCACCTTCCCGACGCCCACCTTCTCCATCCCGGACAACCTGTTCCAGGGACAGAGCAACGGGAACGGAAACGGGGGGCGGCGCGGGTGACGCGACGGTCCCGGAGCCTGAGGGTCTGAGAACGCCGACGGCCCCCTTTCCTTCGTACACGGACTTTCGTCGTACGAGGAAAGGGGGCCGTCGGCGTTCTGTGGCCGGCGTCGCCGGTGCGGTCGGCCGTCAGCCCGCGAGGGACTTCTTGACCGCGGCGGCGACTCGGCCGCCCTCGGCCAGGCCCGCGACCTTCGGGTTCACGATCTTCATGACGGCGCCCATGGCGCGCGGGCCCTCGGCGCCGGCCGCCTTCGCCTCCGCGACGGCCTGGGCGACGATCTGGTTCAGCTCCTCGTCGCTGAGCTGCTTGGGCAGGTACGCGGCGAGCACCTCGCCCTCCGCCTTCTCCCGCTCGGCGCTCTCGGCCCGACCACCCTGCGCGAAGGCGTCGGCCGCCTCGCGGCGCTTCTTCGCCTCCTTGGTGATCACCTTCAGCACCTCGTCGTCGGAGAGCTCGCGCTTCTCCTTGCCCGCGACCTCCTCCTTGGTGATCGCGGTGAGCGTCAGCCGGAGCGTCGAGGAGCGGAGCTCGTCGCGCTCCTTGATCGCGGCGTTGAGGTCTTCCTGCAGCTTCGACTTGAGCGTGGTGGTCATGGATTTGATTGTCGCAGGTGCGCAAGGCCCAACGCCCGCTCATTTAAGGGGCGGGCGGGCACAGGGCGCGCAAGGGGCGCCGGGCAGGGGGCGCGCAAGGGCGCCGGGCGTGGGGCACTCCTGGGGTCTGACACGATGGACGTATGCACGCTCGATACGGAGTACCTCTGGGGATCGCGGCGGTCGGCGCCGCCGGTGTGGTGTACGCGGCGGGTTTCGAGGCCCGCTCCTTCCGGCTCCGACGGGTGACGGTGCCCGTGCTGCCTGCCGGGATGCGGCCGCTGCGGGTGCTGCAGGTCTCCGACATCCACATGGTCGGCGGGCAGCGCAAGAAGCAGCGCTGGCTGCGCTCGCTGGCCGGGCTGCGCCCCGACTTCGTGATCAACACCGGCGACAACCTGTCCGACCCGGAGGGCGTGCCGGAGGTCCTGGACGCGCTGGGCCCGCTGATGGAGTTCCCGGGCGCGTACGTCTTCGGCTCGAACGACTACTACGGGCCCAAGCCCCGCAACCCCGCCCGCTACCTGTTCGAGAAGGTCAAGGGCCGCCACGGCCTGAACGGCAACCCGCCCGTCGTAGGAGCGATCCACAACCCGTGGGAGGACCTGCGGGACGGTTTCGACGCGGCGGGCTGGCTCAACCTGACGAACACCCGCGGGACGCTGAAGATCGAGGGCATGTCGCTGGAGCTGACGGGCCTGGACGACCCGCACATCAAGCGCGACCGCTACGCCCATGTGGCCGGCGGTCCGTCGGGCGCCGCGGACTTCTCGATGGGCGTGGTCCACGCGCCGTACCTGCGGGTGCTGGACTCGTTCACGGCGGACGCGTACTCCCTGATCCTGGCCGGCCACACCCACGGCGGCCAGCTGTGCATCCCCTTCTACGGTGCCCTGGTCACCAACTGCGACCTGGACACGGACCGGGTCAAGGGCTTGTCCACGCATGAGGCGGAGGGCCGTACGTCGTATCTGCACGTGTCGGCGGGGTGCGGCACCAACCGCTACACGCCGGTGCGGTTCGCCTGCCCACCGGAGGCGACGTTGCTGACGCTGGTGAGCCGGGAGGCGTAGTGGCGGGCGTGCGGGCCGGGGTGCGGGCTTGCGAGCCGAGCGAGCCGTGGGGACGCGGGGCGTAACCCGGTCGCCCCACTCACATCGCCGCGCCTGTCCGTTTTGCCTAGCTTGAGGGCATGACGGCCCCCATACCCAGGGACATCCCGGACCTCCCGGCGGTTCCCCGCGTGCCCACGCTGCTGCCCTCTCCGGTCCCCGCCACCGCGGTACTGCCGCGTGTGCACCGTCCGTACACCGCCGTGTACCGCCTCCTGGTCGCCCTGCTGGCGGTGGCGGGCGTGACGATCGATCTGGTCCTCGGCAGCCCGGTCCGAGTCCTGAGCTACTTCGCGATCCAGAGCAACCTGCTGCTGGCGCTGGTCTTCGCGATCGAGGCCCGCCGGGCCTGGACGGCCCGCCGTCCCCTCCCCTCCGCGCTGACCGGTGCGACGCTGCTCTACATCACCATCACCGGCCTCGTGTACCACGTGTTCCTGGCCGGCACCTCGACGCCGTTCTCCATGACAGGCGACACGGCACCCCTCACCGGCTGGCAGTGGATCAGCAACCAGATCCTGCATACGGCAGTCCCCTTCGCGGCACTGCTGAACTGGCTGGTGCTGACGGCCCCCGGCCGCCTGCACCTCCGCCAGGCGGCGACGTGGCTGCTCTACCCCCTGGCGTACCTGACGTTCTCCCTCGTCCGTGGCGAGCTCATCCTCCCCGGCGCACCGGGCCGCTATCTCTACCCGTTCCTGGACGTCGACCTCCACGGCTACAAGCACGTCCTCGGCAACGCCCTCCTCCTCGGCCTCGCTTTCTACGCCCTCGCCGTCCTCCTCGTGGCCCTCGACCACGCCCGCCCGAACCCCGTGCGCCACCGCGCCAAAACCGGATTTCGTCTACAGCCACCGGTGGGCTAAAGTAAACGACGTCGCCGCGACAAGCAGGACCAGCAGCGACATCGGGGTGTAGCGCAGCTTGGCAGCGCGCTTCGTTCGGGACGAAGAGGTCGTGGGTTCAAATCCCGCCACCCCGACAGGATGTAACAAGTCGAAGGACCCTCACTGAAACAGTGAGGGTCCTTCGCTG